>NZ_JBHXTO010000268.1:0-5771 GCF_042677425.1 Streptomyces sp. NPDC127119
CGCCCCTGAGTGGGACGGGGCGCAGCCCCTCCCCAAGGGGCGCGGGGAACGGCGCGAGCAACGCCCACCGAACCCGCACGTCCAGGGGCGCGGGGAACGGCGCAATCTTTTCGTCTTTCGGGGGCGGAGCCCCCTAGGGGCGCGAGGAACTGCGCGGCCAGCCCCCACCGGCCCGCACATTCAGGGGCGCGGGGAACTGCGCGAACGGCCCCCACCCGGCCGCAGGGAATACGCACCCGGTTCTTGAATGTTCATGTTTTAGCGAAGCTGATCGGTTGAGTGAGGGAGAGTTCGAGACATGCGCGTCGAGATCTGGAGCGACATCGCCTGCCCATGGTGCTACGTGGGCAAAGCCCGCTTCGAGAAGGCCCTCACAGCCTTCCCGCACCGCGATGACATCGAGGTCGTACACCGCTCCTTCGAGCTCGACCCGAACCGCGCCAAGGACGACATCCAGCCCGTCATCCCCATGCTCACCAAGAAGTACGGCATGAGCGAGGCCCAGGCCCAGGCCGGTGAGGAGAACCTCGGCACCCAGGCCGCCGCCGAGGGACTGGCGTACCGCACGAAGGACCGCGACCACGGCAGCACCTTCGACATGCACCGGCTCCTGCACCTCGCCAAGGAGCGGGGCCGCCAGGACGAGCTGATCCAGAACCTCTACAAGGCGAACTTCGCCGAGGAGCGTTCCGTCTTCGGCGACGACGAACGCCTCGTGGAGCTGGCGGTCGACGCCGGACTCGACGCGGACGAGACCCGCAAGGTGCTCGCCGACCCGGCCGCGTACGCCGACGAGGTCCGCGCCGACGAGCGCGAGGCCGCCGAGCTGGGCGCGAACGGCGTGCCGTTCTTCGTCCTGGACCGCAAGTACGGCGTCTCCGGCGCCCAGCCCGCCGAGGTCTTCGCCCAGGCCCTGGAGCAGGCGTGGGCCAGTCACTCCCCGCTCAAGCTGATCCAGCAGGACGGCCGGGGCGACGCGGAGGCGTGCGGCCCGGACGGCTGCGCGGTCCCCCACCAGCACTGACATGCGGCGCTGACCTGGACATATAAGCGTTCCTTCGCGGAACCACTTAAAAGAACGCAATGGACGGGGAGTTCTCCGCGCCGCAGAGTGGTGCCATGGACACCTTCCAGAGCCTCGTCCGGGCCGAGTTCGCGCCGAAGAACACCTATCTGAACACCGCCAGTACCGGGCTGCTCCCGGCGCGCGCGGTGGCGGCCATGCGGGCCGGTATCGAGTCCGTGGCGGACGGCCTGCCGCAGGACATGTTCGCCGACGTGGAGGCGGCCCGCGCCTCCTTCGCGCGGCTCGTCGGCGTCCCGGACAACCGGGTCGCGGCCGGGGCCTCGGTCGCCGTCTACACCGGCCTGATCGCGGCCTCGCTGCCCGAGGGCGCCGAAGTCCTCACCGCCGAGGGCGACTTCACCTCCGTGGTGAACCCCTTCCATGTGCGCCGCGGGCTGAAGGTGCGCACGGTGCCGCTGGAGCGGATCGCCGAGTCGGTGCGCCCCGGCACCGCGCTCGTCGCGGTGAGCGCCGCGCAGTCCGCGGACGGCCGGGTCGCGGACCTGCCCGCGCTGCGCGAGGCCGCCCGTACCCACGGCGCCCGTACGTACATCGACGCATCCCAGGCCGCCGGATGGCTGTCGGTCGACGCGGACGCGTACGACTATGTGTCCTCCGTCGCGTTCAAGTGGCTCGTCTGCCCGCGGGGCGTGGCCTTCCTCGTCGTTCCGGAGGACTTCGGGGGGCTCGATCCCGTCTTCGCGGGCTGGGTGGCGGGAGAGAATCCCTGGGACAGCTGCTACGGGCCGGTCGAGGAACTCGCCCGCTCCGCGCGGCGGTTCGACGAGAGCCCCAGCCTTTTCTCGTACGCCGGCGCCCGGCACTCCCTCCAGGTGGTCGAGGAGCTGGGTGTGGAGGCCATCCGCGCCCATGACCTCGGCCTCGCCGACCGTTTCCGGGCGGGCCTCGCCTCGCTGGGACACGAGCCGGTCCCGGCACCGGGGTCGGCGATCGTCTCCGTGCCCGGACTCGGCCACCGGCAGCCGGAGCTGAGCCGGGCGGGGATCGAGGTCTCGGACCGTGCCGGAAACCTGAGGGCCGCCTTCCACATGTACACCTCGCCCGCGGACGTCGACCGCCTGCTGGATGTCCTGTCCGGATGATGTCGCGCCCCACTGGCGCGCGGCCCACGAGAACGCTAGGAAGGGCATCACGAGGTGGTGGTGCCGGTGGAGCCAACTCTCCACACGTCCGAACGGCCGTCCGCGGATGCGGAGTTGCACCGGCGGCTGGTGTACGGCGACGAGACCGCGCTGGCCGAGGCGTACGCGGCGTACGGCGGCCTGGTCCGGCGCGTCGCGGTGCGGGTCACGCGCGGCGCGGCGGCCGCCGAGGACGTGGCGCAGGAGGTCTTCGCCCAGCTGTGGAGCAGGCCGTACGCGTTCGACCCGGACCGTGGCTCGATGCGCACCTGGCTGTCCCTGCTCGCGCACCGGCGGGCGGTGGACTGGGTGCGCAGCGAGGCCAGGCACCGCAAGGACACGCGCGCGGACGACTCGGCGCTGCACTCCATCCCGGACACCGGGCCCGGGCCCGACGAGGCGGTCGTCGACCGCGAACGCTCGCTCCTGCTGCACTCCGCGCTCGCCGAACTCCCCCAGCCTCAGCGGGAGGTGGTCCACCTCGCCTATTTCGCCGGCCGCACCTACCGCCAGGCGGCCGTCGAGCTGGGCATCCCGGAGGGCACCGCCAAGACCCGATTACGGTCCGCGTTGCGCAAGTTGGCCGTGTCGTTGGGCGACCCGTCGGATCCGGCGTGGGAAAGGGGCGCATGATGGCGACAGGGAAAGGAGGCCTCCGGTGAGCGACGACCACGACGGCGTGCCCGAACTGCTGGCCGCCTGGGCCTTCGGCGCGCTGCAGCCCGCGGACGAGAAGGCCGTGCCGCTGCATCTGGCCGGCTGCGAGAGCTGTGCCGCGGAGGCGGAGCGGCTCCGTGAGACGGTACGGCTGCTGGACGGGCCACCCGGAATACCGGAGCAGGCCGCCATGAACAACGGTTCCGCCCTGCCGGAAGGCGTGCTCGCCGCCGCGCTGCGGGCGCGGCCCACCGCGCCGCGCGTCGCCGCGCACGCGGCCCCGTACGCGGCCGCGGTGACCGGGCTCACCGCGCTGCTGCGCGAGGTGGACGGCCACCGGCCGTGGGGCACCCCCGTCGTGCACGACTGGGACGTCCGGGACACGGTCGGCCATCTGATCGCCGCCGACGAGGAGTTGGCCCGGCTCCTCGGGGTCGCGGCGCACGCTCCGGCCGCGCGGAGCACGGCGGAGATGCCGTGGGAGGAGGCCTGGGAGGCCAGGACCGCCGACACGATCGCGTACGAGCGGACGCGCTCCCCCGAGGAGACGGTGGCCGCGTGGTCCGCGCAGAGCTCGGCGCTGCTGGCGACGCCCGAGGCCCTGGATCCCGAGCGGGCCTCGCACGCCACGACGATGCTGGGTGTACGGCTGCCCGTGGCCGACCATTTCCTGGGGCGGGCCTTCGAGACCTGGATCCACACGGTGGACATCGGCCGCGCGCTCGGGCTCGCCGTGCCGCCACCGGTCGAGGCCCATCTGGGGCAGATGGTCCGGCTGGCCGTCCGGATGCTGGGTCTGGCGCTGGGGCCGACGGCGCCGCCGGTGCTGTTCGCCGTGACGGGTGTCGAGGGCGATCCCCAGTGGGTGCTCGGTTCCGAGGGCGAGCCGGTCCGGGCCGAACTCGCCCTGCAGGCCGTGGACTTCTGCCTGCTGGTGGGCGGACGGCACACGCCCTCGTCGGTGCCCCGCGGGATGGTGGGCGACGAGGAGGCCGTACACGACGTGCTGGAGCGGGCGGCCTCACTGGCCTGGCTCTAGCGTCACTGTCAGGGCCGGTCCGCCCCGGGCGGGAACGTGCAGTCGCCCGCCTCCGTGCACAGGTTCGCCTCGACGCGCGCGAGGAGTCCGGAGAGCTGTGCGCGCTCGTCGGCGCTCAGTCCGGCGAGGCTGTGCTCCTCCAGGCCCGTCCAGGCCCGGGTGACCTCGTCGTGCAGGCCGCAGCTGTCCTCCGTCGCCTCGACGAGGACGGCGCGGCCGTCCCTGGGGTCGGGGCGGCGGCGGACGTGCCCCGCCTGCTCCAGCCGCTGGAGCATCTTCGTGACCGTCGACGGATCGAGTTCGACCGCCTTGATCAGCTCCGACTGGCGCACCGCGCCCGCGTCCCACAGGTGCATCATCACGAACTCCTGGCCGGGGTAGAGGCCGGACCCGCGCAGCAGCCTGCCCGCGGCGGCCCGGTGCATCCGGGCCACCCTGGAGATGGCGTAGCTGACCTGGCCGCCGCAGGCCGCCGAGGGTGTCTCGTCGCTACAGGCGGGGTCGGCCTGAGAGGCCGCGACCTCGTGGGTGGCACTCATCCTGGCTCCCGGTTCCGCGCACGTTCGTGGCGGCCAGCTTTTCACGGACAATAACTTGGCCGACCAAGGAATGCTTTACGGTGGTCCCTTGTTCCAATCATTGGCCGACCACATACATTCCCCGCACTCTCCCCAGGAGCAGCCGTGACCACCGCTTACGACCCCATCGACCTGTCCGGCACCCCGCTCGCGAACCGCATCGTCATGGCGCCGATGACCCGCAGCAGGGCAGGCGACGGCGGAGCGCCGACCGATCTGAACGTCGAGTACTACGCCCAGCGGGCCTCCGCGGGCCTGATCGTCACCGAGGGCGTCCAGCCGTCCGTGGTGGGCCAGGGCTACCCGGACACCCCGGGGCTGCACAGCGCCGAGCAGATCGCGGCCTGGCGCAAGGTGACCGACGCCGTGCACGCCGCGGGCGGCCGGATCTTCGCGCAGCTCATGCACGCGGGCCGCATCGGCCACCCCAGCCTGCTGCCCGACGGACTCGTCAACGTCGGCGCCTCGCCCGTACGGGCCGAGGGGCAGGTCTACACCCACGAGGGCCCCCTCGACTTCGTCACCCCGCGCGAGCTGACCGGCGACGAGGTACGCGCCACCATCGGCGAGTTCGTGAGCGCCGCCCGGGGCGCGGTCGAGGCCGGCTTCGACGGTGTCGAGCTGCACGGCGCCAACGGCTATCTGATCCACCAGTTCCTCGCGCCGGGTTCCAACCACCGCACCGACGAGTGGGGCGGCCCGGTCGAGAACCGCATCCGCTTCGCGGTCGAGGCGGTCAAGGCCGTCGCCGCGGAGATCGGCGCCGGGCGCACGGGCATCCGCCTCTCGCCCGGCAACCCGTACAACGACATCCAGGAGCCCGAGCCGGAGGCGGCGTACACCGCGCTGGTCGACGCGCTGGAGCCGCTGGGTCTCGCCTATCTGCACATCACCGAGGTGGGCGAGATCCGTGAGCTGACGCTCGCGCTGCGCAAGCGGTTCAGCGGGACGTTCATCCTGAACCCGGCGACCGAGGGGCCGACAGGCCCCGAGTCCCTGACGCTCGTCGAGGACGGCGTCGCCGACCTGGTCGCCTACGGCCAGCTGTTCCTCGCCAACCCCGACCTGCCCGCCCGGCTGAAGGCGGGCGGCCCGTTCAACGAGGGCGACCCGACGACGTACTTCGGCGGGGACGCGAAGGGCTACACGGACTACCCGGCGCTGTAGGGCACCCCGGTGAGGCAGTTGGCCCGGTGGCCCCCAAGTGCGGGGGGGGGCCCCGGCCAAAAACCCACAGGCGGTCGTCACATGAGGCGTAAGGCGCTTAACCCCCAGGGAACATCAACCGG
>NZ_JBHXTO010000269.1:0-5508 GCF_042677425.1 Streptomyces sp. NPDC127119
GGCCTGGAGGACCTCCACGTCCGGGTTCGCCAGCTCGTCCGCCAGCGCCTTCGCGACCTGCTCCGGACGGATGTCGTGCGCGTGCTGGATCAGACGTTGACGCCGAAGTCCTTCGCGATGCCCGTCAGGCCGGACGCGTAGCCCTGGCCGACCGCGCGGAACTTCCACTCGGCGCCGTTGCGGTACAGCTCGCCGAAGACCATGGCCGTCTCCGTGGCCGCGTCCTCGGAGAGGTCGTAGCGGGCGATCTCGGTGCCGCCAGCCTGGTTCACGATGCGGATGTACGCGTTGCGGACCTGGCCGAAGTTCTGCGAGCGCGTCTCGGCGTCGTAGATAGAGACCGGGAAGACGATCTTGTCGACGTCGGCGGGGAGGCCCGCGAGGTTGACGTTGATCGCCTCGTCGTCGCCGGCGCCCTCACCCGTGCGGTTGTCGCCCGTGTGGACGATCGTCTGGTCCGGGGTCTGCTTGTTGTTGAAGAAGATGAAGTGGGCGTCCGAGTAGACCTTGCCCTCGGGGTTGACCGCGATGGCCGAGGCGTCCAGGTCGAAGTCGGTTCCCGTGGTGGAGCGGACGTCCCAGCCGAGGCCCACGGTGACGGCGGTCAGGCCCGGAGCCTCCTTGGTGAGCGAGACGTTGCCACCCTTGGACAGGCTTACAGCCATTGTTGGGAGTCCTTCCCTCGTTATTCGTGCGTACGGATCGTGCGGTGCTGCGCGTCGGGCTTCGTACGGGACGAAGCTACCGCCATCCCTAAGAACGCCGATGGGGGTCCTCAGGGTTCCGCTCCTCTTTACTTTCTTTACCTGCGGGGTCGGCGGGCCGCGGCCGGGGGGCCGGGGTGCGGGGCGGGGGCGGGTCGGTGACCGTTCCGGTGCCGAAAAGCTGGTGACGTGGACCGGACGGACAGGGGACCATGGGTCCATGTCCGGTCCCTACGTCATCCGTGGCTCCGTCTCGCTGCCCGAGGCCGAGCTGATGTGGCGTTTCTCGCGCTCCTCCGGGCCGGGCGGCCAGCACGTCAACACGACCGACTCGCAGGTCGAACTGCGCTTCGACCTCGCGAAGACCCAGTCGCTGCCGCCGGTGTGGAAGGAGCGCGCACTCGCCAAGCTCGCCGACCGGCTGGTCGACGGGGTCGTCGCCGTGCGCGCCTCCGAGCACCGGTCCCAGTGGCGCAACCGGGAGACGGCGGCTGTGCGGCTCGCCTCCCTGCTCGCCGAGGCCAGCGCCCCGCCGCCCAGGACCCGCCGCGCCACCCGTATTCCGCGGGGAATCAATGAGCGCCGGCTTCGCGAGAAGAAACAGCGGGGCGACACGAAGCGCGGGCGTTCCGGGCGCGACTGGGGGTGAGGAAAGGGGTGTCGGGTGGGTCCGGCACTTCTTTCGGCTCTTCGCCCTGTGCTTCTCCTGGTACGTGCCCCGGCGCTTCTTACAGCACCTCTTTGTTCCCGGCGCTCTGTCGCCCCGCCGGTACCGCCCGGCGCGTGTTTTCTGACGGCTGAAGAAAAGCCCGGAGAAAAGTGAGGCGGGCACATGCCCGGCTTCACATTCGTACACGGTCGTTCGCGCTCGAATCCCCGGCGGGGCCCGGGAAAGGCCTAGTCCAACTGCCGGTAGCGGCCCCGGAAATACGCGAGCGGGCCACCTTCGGCGGTCGGCAGTGAGGACGTCAGGACCCGGCCGATCACCAGGGTGTGGTCGCCCGCGGTGACCCGCTGTTCGGTGCGGCACTCCAGGGTCGCCAGGGCGCCGTCGAGCAGGGGCGCGCCGGACTCCTTCCCGCGGACGTACGGCACGTCGGCGAAGAGCAGGCGGTCCGAGATGCGGTTCTTCATGGAGAAGCGGCTCGCGACGGAACTCTGGCCCTCGGCCAGCAGGGAGACGGCCCACAGGGGCTGTTCGTCGAGCAGGTCGTCCATGCGGGAGCCCTCGCGCAGGCCGATGAGGACGAGGGGCGGGTCCAGGGACACGGACATGAAGGAGGTCGCCGTCATGCCGACGTCCTCGCCGCTCGGGCCGTCCGGGTAGGCCTGCGGCTCGTGCGCGGTCACCAGGACCACGCCGGCGGCCAGCCGGGACATGGCCGCGCGGAACTCGTCGTTGCTCACCCCCACAGCATGCACGGGCGGGGCGGTCGGAGCGGCAGAGGGAGTGTTCAGCACACGAAGACGCTATTCTCCGCCGACGGTGGACACATCCGACCAACGTCGGAACCAGGTCCTAGGACTGAAGTGGGAGTGTGACCCGTATCTCTTACCAGGCGCGCGCACATGTTCCACAAATTTGCGTTCAGTAAACGCACCGCGAAAACACAGAAACTCTACTCAATTGTTCATCTTCACCTGTGACTTGAGTCACAGGTGCCATATTTTGTTGACCCTGTGTACCGAGTGGGCAGCGCGCTGTGATTCAGTGGCGGGGAAGCTGGCAGGGAGTAGGTGGGGAGAGAGCCCTGGAGTTGCTGTCGAGGTCTTCGAGGGGAGGGCGAATGGAGACCGAGTCGGAGCCGTACGTCCGCCTTGCGACCCTGCGGCAGCTGCACACGGTCATGGCGGACATGAACACGGCCCGCAGCCTGGCCGACACGCTGCAGACCGTGGCCGACGGAGTCGTCAACGGCCTCGGCTACGAACTGGCCGCCGTCAACCTCGTCCAGCCCGACGGCGACCTGGTGGTCGCCGCCCTCGCGGGCAACTCCGCCGCCGAAGCGCTCATCACCGGCCGCACGGGCTCCCGCGAGTCCTGGGAACGCCGGCTGAACATGGGCGAGGCGTGGGGCGACCTGCGGTTCATACCGCACACCGAGGGCTGGGTCCTCGACGAGGACGACGTCCCGCAGTGGTACACCGACGGCCCCGAACCGCGCTTCGAGGACGAGTGGCACCCCGCCGACCGGCTCTTCGCCCCCATGTACACCCCGAGCGTCCCCGGCGGCTCCTGCGGTGAGCTGATAGGCGTCCTGTCCGTGGACCGTCCGCGCAACGGACGGCATCCGGGCGCATGGGGCCGCGAGGCCCTGCAGATGTACGCGTTCCAGGCCGCCATAGCCATCAGCAACGCGCGTCTGCGAGCCAACATGCAGCGCGCGCTGGTCCGCCTGGAGCGCGAGCAGCAGGCGCTGCGGGCCAGCGAGGAATCCTTCCGGCAGGCCTTCGAGTACGCGCCCTCCGGCATGGCCGTCGCCGAGATGGGCGGCGACCAGCACGGCCGGATCCTGCGGACGAACGACGCGCTGTGCCGGCTCCTGGGCCGCCCCGCCTCCTCGATGCGCCGCTACGCGTTCTCCGACCTCGTCCACCCCGAGGACATCGGCACCCTGCTCAGGACCTCCGCCGAGGGCGGGCGCGCCGAGCTGAGGCTCTGTCGCCGCGACGGTACGTACGTGTGGGTGTCGCTGCGCAACAGCGTGGTCGCGGACGCCGCCGACGGGCCGCGCTTCCTGCTCACCCACGTCGAGGACATCGAGGAGCGCAAGCGCCGCGAGCTGCAGCTCGCCCACCGCGCCTCCCACGACTCGCTCACCGGCCTGCCGAACTCCGCGGAGCTGCGCTCCCGGCTCGCCGCCCGGCTGTGCGCCCGCCCCACGGCGATGGAACCCGGCGTGGTCGACACGATCGACGCGGCGTACGGGGAAGTGGTGGCCGCGCGCAACGCGAGCGCCAACGGCTACGACGTGAACGCCTACGACGTGAACGGGCACGGCTTCGACTACCGGCCGGTCCCGGACGCCCTGGACGCGTACGACCACCATGTGCACACCGTCACCCCCGAGGGGGAGCGCGACGACGGCACGAAGGGGCTCGCGGTGCTCTTCTGCGACCTCGACGGCTTCAAGTCGATCAACGACCGCTTCGGGCACAACGCCGGTGACTACGTGCTGATCGAGGTGGCCCGCAGACTGGGCGGCGCCGTGCGCGACGGGGACACGGTCGCCCGGCTCGGCGGCGACGAGTTCGTGGTGCTCGCCGACGGCCTCGGCCGGGCCGACGCGGAGGACCTCGCGGTGCGGCTGCGCAACGAGATAATCCAGCCGATCAGGGTCGACGGACGGGCCATGCGGGTCGGCGCCAGCTTCGGTATCGGGTGGGCACATTGCGGCATGACGGCGGACGAGGTCTTGCAGTCCGCTGACGAGCGGATGTACGTAGAGAAACGTTCTCGTCCCAAAGCGCACAGGCGTGCGGGCTGATCCGCAGGTCAGCGCTGTCATGCGAGCTGAGTCACCCGTTTGGGGCATCGGAACCGGGTAGGCTCGCCTTTCGATCCCCCGTACCGCATCTGTACCGCACCCGCTAGGAGACCAAGGGATGACGCCCGGCAACAACGGCGCGAGCACGCCCGAGGACGACGACCCGTTCGGCTATCTGTACGAGGACGGGAAGGCCGCCGGAGCCCAGCCGCCGAGCGGCGGTGGTGGTTACGGCTACCCCGGCTCGGTCAACCGCGTGCGTCCGGTCGGTGAGCGCCAGTACGGCCAGTCCGCCGCGCAGGCCGCCGCCCCCACCGCGCAGTACGGGCAGGTGCCGCAGCAGCAGGGCACGTACGGGCAGCAGGGGCAGCAAGGGCAGTACGGGCAGCCGAACGCGAACTACGCCACGTCCGAGAACTTCTCCGGCGGCGCGCCCACCGCGCACCAGCAGACGCACGGCGGCCGGGGCGGTGGCGGCCGGGGCCGCGGGCCCAACACCAAGGGTCTGCTGATCGGCGCCGTCGCCGTGGTCGCGGCCGTGGTGATCGGTATCGCCATCGCGATGACGGGCGGTGACTCGGACGACGACAAGAGCGGCGACGACACCGCGGGTCCGACCACGTCGGCCGGCCAGAGCGCCGAGCCGAGCGAGACGTCCAGCAAGGAGGCCGACGAGCCGGCCGAGCTGCCCGACATCGACGCGAAGGCACTGAAGCTCGGCGCCGGTGTGACGACCGCCTCGGACATCGAGGGCGCGAGCGCGGCGGGCGGCATCTACGTGACCGGCCTCAACCAGGTCGGCGCCGAGGTCACCTGGACCGTCAACGGCATCCCGAAGGCCGGTACGTACACCGTCTTCACGAAGTACAGCGTCCCCGGCAAGGACGCGAAGATGACGCTCACCGTGAACGGCAAGGAGTTCGGCACCAAGCTGAACCTGGGCAACTTCGCGAACGCCAAGGAGAACGAGTGGGAGAAGGGGTGGACGGAGACCTACTCCTGGCCCACTCTCACCAAGGGCACGAACACGATCTCCATCTCGTGCCAGGAGGGCGACGACTGTGACGTGCTCCTCGACCAGCTCCGGCTGAAGGCGGGCCAGGTCAAGAACTGAGGGGCGGTTCCGCTTGCCGCGGCGGGGTCCGGATTCGGGTGCGGGTCCGGTGGGGGCTGATCGCGCAGTTCCCCGCGCCCCTAAAAGATGCGCCGTTCCCCGCGCCCCCATCAGGGGCGCGGGGAACGGCGCCTACAGCCCCCCCCGGCCCGCACCCGAAGGAACACCCACCCCGAGCGCTACCGCCCGGGCGGCTGGCGCG
>NZ_JBHXTO010000270.1:0-5381 GCF_042677425.1 Streptomyces sp. NPDC127119
GTGGGAGCGGGCCGTGCCGGTACGTCGAGTCCGCCGCCCCCGTGCATACGGCTCTTGGTCGGAGGGTCTGACTTTTTTGCGGGAGCCCTACGCGGCGGACTTTCGACGTACCGGCACGGCCCGCTCCCAGGTCTCGTCGCCGGGTGCGGGCCGCGGCCCCTTCGCGTCGGTTGTGAGAGGGCGAGTGGAAGGGCTCGTTCGGGGGGTGGGGTTTTCCACAAGTGGGGGGTTGTCCACGGGGGGCGGCAGGATTTTTGGTGAGGCCGCAGTCTGGGGGCGAAAGCGATCTCCGACCGCAGGCGGTGGTACTCGTGTCGCAGTTGTCCTCGTTTCCGCGTCCGTTGGGCACGGACGTTCCCGGTACGTGCCAGGTGCCGCACTTCGCTCCTGTACGGGTTCGGGGTGGGCGGTATCAGTTGCGCCGACTGGTCCGGTGCCGGAGACGGGCTCTGGCGGCGGGGCTGGCCCTGACCGCGGCGGCCCTTGTCGCGGCCGGGCCGCGGGAGGTGGTGGCGCGGGGTGCGGGGCCGCCCCGGCCGGTGGCGGTCGATTCCGTGCGGGAGCGGCGGGCGGTCGAGATGGTGGCCGCGCCTGTGCGGATCGCCGATGCTGCGACCGTGCGGCTGCTCAGGCCCGGTGATCGGGTGGACGTGGTCGCGGCCGATCAGTCGGCGGCGGGTGACGCACGGGTGGTGGCCCGTGGGGTGCGGGTGACGAAGGTTCCGGAGTCCTTGGACAGCGTGTCCGGGGGCGGGGCGCTGGTCGTTCTGTCCGTGCCGAGGAGGACTGCCGCACGGCTGGCCGGGGCAGGCGTGACCTCGCGACTGGCGGTGACCTTGTGCTGAGCATGATCAGGCGGGTTGCGGTTTGGCTGTCAAGTCGCTCGTTGGAGTTATGGAATTGGACAGGGGCGCCGCACCCTGACGTAGGTTGCGGAGCTGTTCATTCCACAATCTGTGCAACCGAGAAGGGTCCCCCTGGTGAGCGAGAAGAAGAAGGAGCCGAGCATCCTGGACGGCTTCAAGGCCTTCCTGATGCGCGGGAACGTCGTCGACCTGGCTGTCGCGGTGGTCATCGGCGCTGCCTTCACCAACATCGTCAACTCCGTGGTGAAGGGCGTGATCAACCCGCTGGTCGGCGCCTTCGGCACCAAGGACCTCGACAAGTACAGCTCGTGCCTGAAGTCCCCCTGCGACTTCGACGAGGCGACGGGGACCGCGACGAGCGGCATTCCCATCATGTGGGGCACCGTCCTCAGCGCGACGCTGACCTTCGTGATCACCGCCGCCGTCGTGTACTTCCTGATGGTGCTGCCGATGTCCAAGTACCTCGCCCGGCAGGCGGCCCGCCAGAAGGCGAAGGAGAACACGCAGGAGGTGATCGAGGTCACCGAGCTGGCGGTCCTGAAGGAGATCCGCGACGCCCTGGTCGCCCAGCGCGGCTCCGGGCACAGCGAGCGATAGCGGCGGGCGAGGGCGCGGGCAGGGTCCGCGGGGCGGCTCTCCGGCGGCCGGGCCGCGGGTGGGATCAGATGTGGTGGGGCGGCTTCTCGTCCAGGAAGCGGGCCAGGTCCGCGGCGCTGTCGGCGGTCGGCCTCTCGCCCCACCCGCGGTCCGTGTCGTCCTCGGACTGCCGGCTCAGCGGGTCGTCGAAGACCAGCGCGGCCTTGGGCTCACGCGGCTTCGGGGTGGATGCTCCGGCTTCGCTCATACCTTCAGGGTACGCGCAGGCGAGCGGGCGGCCGGGCGGCTGCCGAGGTCTCCGGCAAGGGCCGGGCCGGGGTCGACACTGGGCTCATGACTGTTGACGCTCTGACCGATGTGACCGGGCTGCGTGTGGGACATGCCACGCGGATCGGCGATGGCTGGCTCACCGGGACGACGGTCGTCCTGGCCCCGGAGGGCGGCGCGGTCGCCGCCGTGGACGTGCGGGGCGGCGGGCCCGGTACGAAGGAGACCGACGCGCTCGATCCGCGCAACGTGGTGCGCAAGGTCGAGGCGATCGTGCTGACCGGCGGCAGTGCGTTCGGGCTGGACTCGGCGACGGGCGTGATGGCCTGGCTGGAGGAGCGGGGGCGTGGGGTGCGGGTCGGCCCCGATCCGCACCATGTCGTGCCGGTCGTGCCGGCGGCCTGCGTCTTCGATCTGGGCCGGGGCGGCGACTTCCGGGCCCGGCCGGACGCGGCGACGGGCCGCGAGGCGGTGGAGGCCGCGGCGGCGAGCGAGCGGGGCGCGCCCGTGCGGGAGGGGTGCGTGGGCGCCGGGACCGGGGCGGCCGTCGGAATGATGAAGGGCGGGGTCGGCACGGCGAGTGCCGTTCTCGAATCGGGGATCACGGTGGCGGCGCTCGTCGTCGCCAACGCGGCGGGCTCGGTGCTGGAGCCGGAGACGGGGGCGCTGTACGGGGAGTTGGTCCAGGGGCAGCTGGGCTGTCCGGCCGAGGAGGTCCACCGGGCGGCGCGGGTACGGCTGACGGAGGCCGCGGCGAAGAACTCGCTCCCGCCGCTCAACACCACGCTGGCCGTGGTCGCGACGGACGCCGACCTGTCGAAGGCACAGGCCCAGAAGGTGGCGGGCACGGCACACGACGGCATCGCGCGAGCCGTCCGGCCGGTGCACCTGCTGAACGACGGGGACACGGTGTTCGCCCTGTCCACGGGCGCACGCCCACTCGCCGCCGAGGACCCCCTCGCCCTGAACGACATCCTCGCCGCGGCAGCGGACCTGGTGACCCGCGCGATCGTGCGGGCGGTACGGGCCGCCGAGTCGGTGGAGGGCCCGGGCGGGATGTGGCTGTCGCACGGGGAGTTGTACGGGAGGGGGTAGGGCGCGCTCCCTCTTTCCCGCGGCAGCGGGGAGTGTGGCGGACTTCGTGGCGGCCTGCGGGGGCCGTGGGCGGTGCGCCGTGTGCCGTGTGCTGTCGCGGAGTGTCTCCGGCAGCGCGGGGCCGCAGGGGCCGGTGGTGGGCAAGTGCGGTTGTGGGGCTTGGGATTGTCCCGACTCTGTCACGTGCTGGTGTCAGGGGCGGGCTGGGGGAACCCGGGCGGTCGGAGTTGCGCTCCTTGTTCATGGATCTTCTGTCCATGGACCGGATCGACCGACCGTCCCGCACCACGAGAACCTGGAGCAGCCCGTGACAACGCCCGACGCAACAGCGAGGCGCGCGCTGGCGGCCTGTGCCGCCCTGATGGTCGGCGCCCTGACTCTCACCGCCTGCGGCGGCGACGCCAAGGCCGACAACAAGGCCGGTGGATCCGAGGACGCGCGGATCACGATCTCCGCCAAGAACGGCTCGGCGGGGGCGTCGATCAACTCGACCGGTGTGAAGGTCAGCGACGGGAAGCTGACCGAGGTGAAGATGACCGAGTCGGCGAGCGGAGCCGACGTACCGGGGTCGGTCACGGGGGACGGGAAGAGCTGGAAGCCCGAGAAGCGGTTGGAGAGGGGGACCAAGTACCGGATAGCGGCCACCGCCAAGGGCGAGAGCGGGAAGACCACGGCGGCCAGGTCCACCTTCACGACGGTCTCCACGGACAACAGCTTCATCGGGACGTACACGCCCGACGGCGGGGCGAAGGTCGGCGTCGGGATGCCGGTGTCCTTCACTTTCGACAAGGCGATCACCAACAAGAAGGACGTCCAGTCGCACATCGAGGTCACGTCGAGCAGCGGGCAGAAGGTGGTCGGGCACTGGTTCGGGACGCAGCGGCTGGACTTCCGGCCCAAGGAGTACTGGAAGGCCGGCTCCAAGGTCACGACCAAGGTCGACCTGGACGGCGTCGAGGGCGCGAACGGCGTCTACGGGGTGCAGGACAAGAAGGTCACCTTCACGGTGGGGCGTTCGCAGGTCTCCACCGTCGACGCCGACACGCAGACCATGACGGTCGTACGGGACGGACGGACCGTCAAGACGGTCCCGATCTCGACGGGCAGCGCGGACAACAGCACGTACAACGGGCAGATGGTGATCGCCGAGAAGTTCCGGCAGACGCGGATGAACGGGTCGACGGTCGGCTACGGCGGTGAGTACGACATCGCGGACGTGCCGAACGCGATGCGGCTGACGACCTCAGGGACCTTCATCCACGGCAACTACTGGTACGACCGGGGCAACCCGCCGTTCGGGAAGCAGGGCACCAGCCACGGCTGCGTCGGTCTCGCGGATGTGCAGGGCGCCGGGAGCGACACGAGCGCCAAGTGGTTCTTCGACAACTCCCTCGTCGGGGACGTCGTGACCGTCAAGAACTCCCCCGACAAGACGGTCTCGCCGGACAACGGGCTCAACGGCTGGAACATGGCATGGAGTGCATGGACCGCCGGAAGTGCCGTCTGACCTAAGGGTTTTGTGGTTTTCACGGGCCGCGCGGGAACTTCTCCCGCGGCCCCGGCGTTTTTCGTGTGTACGTTTTCTCGGTTCCCGGACATGATGTCCGACCGAGGGGCTACGGTATGCACCCACAAGGTGACATGCAGCAACGCCGGGAGAAGCCTTGAGCGTTCCGTACGAGACGGCAGCGTACGAACCACCCGAGTCGCCCGAGTCTCCGGAGGAGCATCTCGCGCGACTCCTCGGTCGTGCCCTGAACTCCTTCGAGCTGCCGGACGACACGATAGGGCGGCTCGACCGAGCGCTGGCGCACGACAGTTCACTGCACTCCGCGCACCACAGCGCGGGACTGCACCGCGAGACGTATCGCCATACGTGGCTGCTGGCCGATGGGAGCGCGCTCACGCTCTGGGAGCTGGTCCACAACACCGCGCCGGGCCGGGACACCCAGCACGAGGTCTACGAGGACGAGGAAGAGCTGCGCACCGCGACCGCGCGCCTGCCGCTGCCCGTGGACACGCCCGATTTCGAACTGCCCCTGCTGGTGCGGCTGTCGGCCATTCCGGAACCGCTGCACGCGTATGTTCCGGACGACTCGGCGGACCACGGCCGGCGGCTGCTGCGGCGCGCCGAGAACGCGGACCGGCCGGGCGAGGAGATGGCCGAGCTGCTGCGCGGGGCGTTCGCGCACCAGATCACCCAGGCCTTCGGGCGACCGGTCCGGGCCGGCCGCAGGGGGCTGTGCTTCTCGCTCTACGAGCACGGGTTCCTGCTCCGGGACGGCCGTGAGCTGTCCCTGTGGGAGGTCGAGCACACGGCGACACCCGACGGACGGCACATGTGCGAGGTGTACGCGTCGGAGGAGGCCGCCCGGGAGGCCATGGAGCGACGGGCCGCCAACCTTCGCTGACGGAGAGCCGAGAGAAACGGCAGAGATACGTACGGCACACGGCCGTGGGGGGGGGGGGAGACGGGTGGCGCCGGCGCGGGCGGTGGGGCGCGCGGAGGGGGGGGGCGCGGCACCAGCCCGGCGCCGCGGCGGGGGGGCCCGCGGC
>NZ_JBHXTO010000271.1:0-5277 GCF_042677425.1 Streptomyces sp. NPDC127119
GCCCGCAGCGCCCAACCACCAGAAAGCCCCCCTGCAGGGCCGTCCGAACCTGCGGATCCGACGTGGCTGGCCGCGCCGTTCCCCGCGCCCCTGACGGGGCCCGGCCGGACGCGGGAGGGACCCGCAGGTCCTCCCCGGGGTGGGTCCGGTGCGAAGCGCCGTGGCCCCTCAGGGGCGCGGGGAACTGCGCGGCTCGCCCCCACCGGCCCGCAGCCCACACGCCGCGGCAAGCCGCCCTCACGGGAGGATTCGGGAGGCTCCCACCGGGAGGTCCCACAGGTTTTCCCGGGGCAGGCCCGCCGCCGCCCACGCCGCACGGACGCGCGTGAGCGGTTCCATGACGGGCTCGGCCGACAGGACGAAGGTGGCCCAGTGCATCGGTGCCATCCGACGCGCACCGAGGTCCTGAACCGCCCGCACCGCGTCCTCCGGATCGCAGTGCACATCGCTCAGCCACCACCGGGGGTCGTACGCGCCGATCGGCAGCAGCGCCAGGTCGATGCCGGGATACCGCGCCCCGATCCGGGCGAACCAGTGCCCGTACCCCGTGTCCCCCGCGAAGTACACCCGTCTGCCGTCGGACGCGGTCAGCACCCAGCCGCCCCACAGTGTGCGGCACGTGTCGTGGAGGCTGCGCTTCGACCAGTGGTGGGCGGGCACGAAGTCCAGGCGGACACCGTGGAGTTCGGCCGCTTCCCACCAGTCCAGCTCCGTCACCTGCGTGAAGCGCCGGCGCCGGAACCAGCGGCCCAGTCCCGCCGGGACGAACACCGGTGTGTCCCGCGGGAGCCGGCGCAGGGTCGGCGCGTCCAGGTGGTCGTAGTGGTTGTGGGAGATGACGACCGCGTCGACACGCGGCAGCGCACTCCAGGGCACCCCGACGGGGGTGATCCGGGCGGGAGTTCCGAGGATCTTGCGGGACCAGACCGGGTCGGTGAGTACGGTGAGGCCACCGATCCGGACCACCCAACTGGCGTGCCCCGCCCAGGAGACGGCGATCGTGTCGGTGTCGACCCGGGGCAACGGCTCGGGCGCGTACGGCAGTCGGGGAACGTCGGCGAGCCCCTCCGGCCCCGGCCGCAGCGCCCCCTCGCGCGCGAACCGCGCGAAACCGCTGAGGCCCGGCAGCGGCGCGGTGAGCCGCCCGGCGAAGGAACGGGGCCAGACCCGCCGTTCACCGAGCGGCCTCGGCTCCGCGAGCGGCCCTCCGACATCGGACGGGGTGGAGGTCGTGCTGGTCGTGGAGGTCGTGGTGGTCGTGGCCGACTCGGACTGCTGCGTCATCGAGGGGACTCCCGTCGCCGAGCGTCATCGTCGTCGCGGAGATCGTCGAAGGTCGATCCCAGCAGACTCAACCTGCTTTTCACATGGGGCGGTTCCAGTGGTTCCGGTGACACAAGAGACGCCATGCGCTCGTCGTCGGTTGTCCCGAGGAACGGCCCGGTGGACAGCCGTACGCGCAGGGCCCCGAGGTCGTCCCCGAAGCGGTGGCCGCCGGGCGTCGGCATGCCCAGCCGGACGCCGAGGAAGTCCTCCAGTTCCTGCGCGTCACCGACCCCGAGCGCGCCGAGCGCGGACCGCAGCGGACCGAGGTCGGCGTACAGGTGGCGTCCCGCCCGGGGCGGCCGGACGAGGGCCCCCGCCGAGGTGAGCGCCCGGTGCGCGGCGGCGGCGACGCTCGCGTGCAGCCGTACGGACGCGGCGAGGCGGTGCGTGATCTCGTCGGGTTCGCCGAGCGCGTACGCGGCGGCCGAGGCGACCGGCGCGGCGATCCGGGCGTCGAGGGCGGTGAGGACGTCGAGGACGCGCTCGCGCAGCAGGGTGCCGGTGTCGTTGCCGGGGAAGCGGGCGATCGCGGCGGGCCAGCCGGCCGGCAGGAACGGGCCGCAGAGGTCGGTGAGGACGGTGACCCGGTCCGGCAGCATCTCGGCGGGCCCGATCAGCAGGGTGTCCCGCGGCTCGTGCAGCGTGTCGCGCCAGGTCTCGTCGCTGACGACGTGCAGGCCCTCGCCCGCGGCGGCCTCGACGGTCTCGTGGACCAGTTCGGGCGGCGCGACGGTCGCGGCGGGATCGTCGGCCACGGACAGGACGAGCAGCCGCGGATCGCCGCCCTCGGCACGCACCCGGCGCACGGTCTCCAGGAGGGCGTACGGGTCCGGGACGCCACCGCACTCGGCGGGCGTACCCACGGGGAAGACGGACGCGCCCAGCAGACGGGCCTGCGGTGTCCACCAGGCCGCGCAGGGGCGGGGCACCAGCACGTCACCGCCGAGTGCCGCGGTCAGTGCGAGGAGCAGGACGGGGGCGCCGGGCGCCGCGACGGTCCGGTCGCGGTCGGCGGGCAGTCCGCGCCGGGTCCAGTAGCCGCGGGCGGCGTCCAGGAGGGCGGCGCTCCCGCCGGTCGGTTCGGTGTGCGTGCCGGTCGCCGCGGCGACGAGTCCGGGTGGCGGGGGCAGGCCGTGGCCCGGGAGGGGCGGGCCGTAACGGACAGGTCCGTGCCCTTCCGGTCGGGTCCGCCGCATCTGTGTACCTCCGCGCAGTGCTCCCTGGACCCGTCGGACCGGATCCCCAGGGTGCCGGTCGTGCTTCCGGGATCCCCGTACCCAGTGATCCGCTTCACCAACTCAGCCGTTCAGCCGCTTCGTTCACGTCAGCCGTCCAGCCGCTTCGTTCACGTCAGCCGTTCACGTCGGCAGTCCGCGTCAGCCGTTCGCGTCAGCCGTTCGCGGACGAGTCCCGGTGGCGCAGCCGGTGGCCCGCCGCGCCGAGCGCGCCCGCGATGAGGACACCGCCGGACACCAGGGCGACCGTGGAGTCGGAGAAGGTGCCGCCCTCACCGGCGTGCACCCCGTGCGGGACCCCGGTGTCGTGGGACTTGTCGTGAGAGGTGCCGTGGGAGCCGTCGAGGGAGACCGTGAAGGACGCGCTCCACTCCTTGCCCTGCCCGCCGGGCGCCGCGGGGCAGACGCCCTCGGCCCGCCACTCGGAGGTCCTGCCGCCGCCGTCCGGGCCGCCGCCCTCCTCGAAGTCCGCGGCGGGCGCGATACGGGCCGTGCCGCTGTAGGTGACGCCGTCCCGCGGTTCCTCCTTGCCCGCGGGGTCGTCCCGGCCGCCCAGGCCTTCGACGCCCGCGGGCTCCTCGGGGACTGACGGCGGCCCCACGTCGTCCGGGCCCACCGGGTCCCCGTCGCCCAGGCCCGCCGGATCGTCGACGCCCGCCGGATCGTCCGTCCCGGCGAGGTCGTCCGTCCCGGCCGGGTCGTCCTTGCGTCCGGGGTGCTCGGAGTCCCCGGAGCGCCCAGCCTTGTGCAGTTGCACGGTCCCGTGCTCGAAGGCATCGGAGGTGGCGTCGATGGTTTCGGGCGGGTGCCCGCCGGTCGATTCGCAGGTGACGGAGACGGTGACGCTGCCGCCGGGGGCCACCGTGCGCGGGCTGACCTCGGCCCCCGGGTTCGCGGACGCGGCCGTCGCGGCGGCGCCGAGTGCGAGAGTGGTGAAGGCGGTGGCGGACAGGGCGCGAGCGGTACGGCTCAGCGGCATGGGGTCGGTCTCCTTCGGCCGTCGGCTGGGGACCCCCACGCCCGGGTACGGCGGCGGAGGCGGGGCACGACCGGCATGCCCCGCGGTCCATCAGAGCCCGCCCCCGCCCAGGGCGCGCGCGGCCGGACACCATTCGTGCCACGCGGACGCCCGAGCGGGTGAAACGGCACACTCCTGTGCCGTCGGCGTCACAGGAGCGCCGAAGGCGTCACCCCGCACGTCACGTGACGTCCTGCATGACCTGGTCCCGCAGCCGGTCGCAGCAGCGGCTGATCAGCCGGGAGACATGCATCTGGGAGATGCCGAGCTGTTCGGCGATACGGCTCTGGGTCATGTCGTTGAAGAAGCGCATGTAGAGGATGGCCCGTTCGCGTTCGGACAGGGCCTCCAGCCGCGGCTTGACCGACTCGCGGTCGATCACTATGTCGAGGGCCGGGTCGGCGGAGCCCAGCGCGTCGCTCAGGGAGTAGCCGTCCTCGCTGCCCGGCAGTTCGGCGTCCAGCGAGAGCGCCGAGAAGCTCTCCAGGGCCTCCAGACCGGTGCGTACGTCGTCCTCGCTCATCCGGGCGTGCTCGGCGATCTCCTCGACCGTGGGCTGCCGGCCGGGGATGGTCTGGGACAGCTCCTGGCGCGCGAAGCGCACGCGGTTGCGCAGGTCCTGGACCCGGCGCGGCACGTGCAGGGTCCACATGTGGTCGCGGAAGTGACGCTTGATCTCACCGGTGACGGTCGGCACGGCGTAGCTCTCGAAGGCGTTGCCGCGGTCGGGGTCGTAGCGGTCGACGGCCTTGACCAGACCGAGCGCCGCGACCTGCCGCAGGTCCTCGAAGTTCTCGCCGCGGCTGCGGAACCGGCCGGCCAGCCGCTCCGCCATGGGCAGCCAGGCTTCGATGATCTGGTCGCGGAGAGCGTCGTGCAGTCGGCCGGGAGGTGTCGAGGCGAGCTTGCGGAAGTCCTCCGCGGTGTCGGGGGCGTCGTCGTGCGGATGGTGCCTGGCGCTCGCGTGAGTGCGCATGAGATGCCTGCAGCTCTCTTGAGGGTGCTCCGGTTGGACGGTCAACCGTGAGAGCGCACCCTGAGCCGGACGGGCACACCCGTGGGGCGGGACGCGACTCCCACGGACGTGCCTCCGGTCCGAAGCACTGAGTGTCCGCCTGCCCCGGGTTCCCCTGGGTAAACACGCGGATGCGGGGACCAGTTGGGGCCGGGGCGCAGTCCGACATCCGTCCCGGAGACCTCGTGTTGATGATCGGGGCCCGGGTACGCGGGGATCACCCCGAACATCTGGAGGGACTCATGGAGCGAGGCAGCAACCGCCTCAGCGCCCACCGGGACGAGGAGATGAAGCACGAACTGCAGGGCCTGCTGAGGTCGGGCCATCCGACCCGGGCGGAGGAGTGGCACGACCCGGAACCGGTCGCGGACGACGATCCGACGGTTGCCGGGGGCCCGGTGCGGCCGGGCGCGGGCGGTACGACGGTGGCGGCGGTGCGCCTCGAACTGGCGCGGAGTCTGGGCCGTACGTCGTTCCCCGCGGGGCCTCGGGAGCTGGTCGGTGTGCTGCGCGAGCAGTACGCGCCGGACACGCTGGTCGAGCCGCTTGAACGGCTGCCGGAGGATGCGCGTTACGCCAACGCCCAGGAACTGGCCGAGGCGGTCGTGCGTTCCGCGACGCCGGAGGCCTGACCGCCAAAGATTGCGCAGTTCCCCGCGCCCCTTTTCAGGGGCGCGGGGAAC
>NZ_JBHXTO010000272.1:0-5213 GCF_042677425.1 Streptomyces sp. NPDC127119
GTTCCCCGCGCCCCTGAAGGGCAAAGACTGCGCCGTTCCCCGCGCCCCCTTTTCAGGGGCGCGGGGAACGGCGCAGTCGGTTGAGCTGGTTACCTGGCGAAGCCGTAGTTCATGAGCTTCTTCGCGTCCGACTCACGGGCCGAGATGGACGTCGAGGCGAGGACCGTACCGATGACGGTCTTGCCGTTGCGCGTGGCGGCGAAGACCAGGCAGTACTTGGCCTCCGGGCCGGAGCCGGTCTTCACACCGATCGAACCGGAGTAGCTGCTGAGCAGACCGTTGGTGTTGGTCCACGCAGCCATCGTGCGGGTGCTGCCGGTCTTCGTGATGGTCTTCGCCGTGTACTTCTTCGTCTTCACGATCGCGCGGAAGTTGGCACTCTTCATCGCGCTGCTGGTGATCTTCGTGAGGTCACGCGGCGTCGAGTAGTTCGAGCCGTTGCCGATGCCGTCGAACGAGTCGAACTTCGTGTTCGTCAGGCCGAGGTCCTTGGCCTGCTTGTTCATCTTGCCGATGAACGACTTCACTCGGGCGGCACGCGTCGAGCCCGAACCGAACTTGTCGGCCAGGGCGTACGCCGCGTCACAGCCGGACGGCAGCATCAGGCCGTACAGCAGCTGACGGACGGTGACCTTGTCGCCGACGATCAGACGGGCCGAGGAGGCGGTGTTGGCGACGATGTAGTCGCTGTACGCCTTCTGGATGGTGACCTTGGTGTCGAGGTTGAGGTTCGGCTGGGACAGGACGACCTTCGCGGTCATGATCTTCGTGGTGGAGCCGGTGGAGCGGCGGGTGTCCGCTGCCTTGGTGTAGAGCGACGTGCCCGTGCCGTTGTTCATCACGAAGCCGCCCTTGGCGGCGATCGTGGGCTTCGTGAGGGCCTGCGCGGGCGCCGTACCGAGGGCACCGGTCGCGAGCACGGCTCCGGTGGTGAAGACCACTGCGGCAGCTCTGCGGACGCGCATGCCCTTAATGGCAGTTATCAAGTCGATTACCCCGATTACGTTGGAAACACCGAACTGGTGTCAAATGCCCCAAGAGAGCGCCCACTTGCCGGTGGCGCCTTCTCTTCAGACACACGAGTAGCACAAAAGGATGTGCGGTTCCTGAAGCGGGGTGCCCCTTTTTACCTCGTCCATATCCTGGACCGTCCGAGACGATGCGTACGTGTTGTATCTATGCTGTGCGCATGCCTTCCGCCCCGTCCCCCGTCGTGAAGCCGCCGCCCGCCGCCGAACGCGTATACGCGCACGTCAAACAAGCTGTGCTGGAGCGCAGGTACGAGGGTGGGACCCTGCTCACCGAAGGCGAACTGGCCGACGCCGTCGGTGTCTCACGGACACCGGTGCGCGAGGCGCTGCTCAAACTGGAAGTCGAAGGGTTGATCCGGCTCTACCCGAAGAAGGGGGCCCTCGTCCTGCCCGTCTCCGCGCAGGAGATCGCGGACGTGGTGGAGACCCGGCAGCTCGTCGAGGCGCACGCCATCCGCAAGGCGGTGCCGGCCTCGCCCGCGCTGATCGAGCGCCTGACCGAACTCCTCGCCGAGCAGCAGGACCGGGCCGCCGCCGGTGATCTGGCCGGAGCCGCCGTCACCGACCGCTGCTTCCACGCCGAGATCGTCCGCAGCGGGGGCAACGAGATCCTCTCCCGCCTCTACGACCAACTGCGCGACCGGCAGCTGCGGATGGGTGTCGCCGTGATGCACGCCCACCCCGACCGGATCACCAAGACGCTCACCGAGCACCAGGAGATCCTCGACGCGCTGCGCTCCGGCGACGCGGAGGCGGCGGTCGACCTGGTGCACCGTCACGTCAGCTGGTTCTCCAACCTCGCCCGGGGAGACGTCCGATGAGCTCGTCCTCGTCGTCCTCCCTGGCCCTCCCCGGCGACCCGCCCGGCGGCCGTCGCGCCGTGACGGTCTGGTCCGTCGGCGTCTCCGTCTACTTCGTCGCGGTCATCTTCCGTACGTCGCTGGGGGTGGCGGGGCTCGACGCCGCCGACCGCTTCCACGTCAACGCCTCCGCGCTCTCCACCTTCTCGATCCTCCAGCTCCTCGTCTACGCGGGCATGCAGATACCCGTCGGCCTGATGGTCGACCGGCTCGGCACGAAGAAGGTGCTGACCTTCGGCGTCGTGCTGTTCACGATCGGACAGCTGGGCTTCGCGTTCTCACCGACGTACGGAACGGCGCTGGCCTCGCGCGCGCTGCTCGGGTGCGGTGACGCGATGACGTTCATCAGCGTGCTGCGGCTCGGCTCGCGCTGGTTCCCGGCCCGGCGCGGACCGATGGTCGCGCAGCTCGCCGGACTGGTGGGCATGGCGGGCAACCTCGTCTCGACGCTCGTACTGGCCCGGCTGCTGCACGGAGTCGGCTGGACGGCCGCGTTCGCGGGCAGCTCGGTCGCCGGTGTCGTCGTACTCGTCCTGATGCTGGCATTCCTGAAGGACCACCCCGAAGGGCACGAGCCCGAGCCGTTCCCGCACCGGGGAGCCGCCTACGTACGCCGTCAGATCGCGGCGTCCTGGCGGGAGCCCGGCACCCGGCTCGGACTGTGGGTGCACTTCACGACCCAGTTCCCGGCGATGGTGTTCCTGCTGCTGTGGGGACTGCCGTTCCTCGTCGAGGCCCAGGGCCTGTCCCGCGCGACGGCCGGGGAGCTCCTCACCCTCGTCGTGCTCTCCAACATGCTCATAGGCCTGGTGTACGGGCAGATCGTCGCCCGGCACCATGCGGCGCGGCTGCCGCTGGCGCTCGGCACGGTCCTGTCGACGGCCGTGGTGTGGGCCGCCACACTCGCGTATCCCGCCGAGCACGCGCCGATGTGGCTGCTGATCGTGCTGTGCGCGGTGCTCGGCGCGTGCGGGCCCGCTTCGATGATCGGGTTCGACTTCGCGCGGCCGGCGAATCCGCCCGAGCGGCAGGGGACCGCCTCCGGCATCACCAACATGGGTGGGTTCGTCGCGTCCATGACGACGTTGTTCGCGGTGGGGGTGCTGTTGGACGCCACCGGGGGGAGTTACGGCGTCGCCTTCTCCGCCGTGTTCGTTCTGCAGGCGCTCGGGCTGAGTCAGATTCTTCGGTTGCGGAAGCTTGCGGCTCGGCGGGAGCGGGAGCGGTTGGTTGCCAGTCGGGTGGAGACGGTGCACGTGCCCGTGTAGGGGGATGGGTGTGCGGGGGCTTTTTTCGCCCCCGCCGCCCCTACCCGTTCCCGTCCACGTATGGGGGCTGCGCCCCCTCGCCCCCCTTTGTCCTCAAACGCCGGACGGGCTAGTGGGTCGGCGCTACGGCGTGACCGTGAAGTTGTGGAGGATCGCTGCCGTCAGGTCCGGGTCGCCCTCTGTCTTGAGGCGGTCCGAGACCGACTCCGGGGTCACCCGGCCGCAGGCCAGGCGGAAGTAGGTCTCCCAGTCCAGGGCGAGGGTGGCGGCCGGGCCGAGGGAGGGGGAACCGTCTATCGAGCCGACACCGTCCGCGTCGACGCGGACCGTGCGCAGGAACTCGACGGGGCCGTGGACGTCGAAGACGATCGCCGAGTTCGCCGGTGCGCCCGCGTCCTTCGCGACGACCTTGGGGAGCCTGCTGAGCAGGACGTCACGGGCGATGTACGCACCCGGGGAGTCGAGGTTGCCCGGCCTGCCGAGGGTGGTGCGCAGGTCCTGCTCGTGCACCCAGAGGTCGAACGCCCGGTTGCGCATGGACTCTTCGAGGGTGACCTCGGTACCGAGCGGGCCGCGGACCAGCGCGTCGGGCCGGCGCGACTCGTTCCTCAGCTGGCGGTTGCGGCGGATGATCGTGTACTCCAGCTCGGAGGTCATCTCCGGAGCGGTGTGGTGACGGCGGACGTCGACCTGCATCTCCATGTACCGCTGGTGCTCGTTCGTCACGTGGTACAGGTCGCGGGGGAGCGTGTGGATCGGCCGGGGGTCGCCCAGCGCCTCGCAGTCGAGGCCGATCACATGGGAGACGAGGTCGCGCACCGACCAGCCAGGGCATGGAGTCCGCCGATTCCATTCACCCTCCACCAGCGGTGACACGAGATCGGATATCGCGTCGATGGAGTGCGTCCAGGCGTCGGCGTAGGACTGAAGGCTGGGATGCAGACTCACGGAACGGGACCCCTCGGGCGGTTGGGCGCGGGCAGAACACAGGCTGCGGGTGTCTTGGGACGCTAAGTTACGCTGCTGTGAGGCACCCCGGCAGTGCTTTCGTGTGACGATCGTAGGCCCGTATCAAAGCCTCGAATGCCAGGACGGTGGTAGTGTGCGCGCCTCTCTCCTCCAGATCGACGTGGACGAGGCCGAATCGGTCGACGCCCGCAGACAGCGTGTCGCCTCGCTCGTACGGCAGCAGACCGCGTCCGACCTGGTCATCCTGCCCGAACTCTGGACGACGGGCGCCTTCGCCTACGAGTCGTTCGGCACCGAGGCGGAGCCGCTCGAAGGCCCCACTCATGAAGTGATGGCCAAGGCGGCGAGCGACGCGGGTGTGTGGTTGCACGCGGGGTCGATTCCCGAACGGGTGACAGGTGAGGCGGGGTCCGGCGGAGGGCTCTACAACACCTCGCTCGTCTTCTCCCCCTCCGGAGACCTCGTCGCCACGTACCGCAAGATCCATCGCTTCGGCTTCGACAAGGGCGAGGCCGTGCTGATGGGTGCCGGGTCCGAGCTGGTCACCGTGCGGCTGCCGGAGACCACCGTCGGGCTGGCGACCTGTTACGACCTCCGGTTCCCCGAGCTCTTCCGGGGGCTCGTCGACGCCGGGGCCGAGACGCTCGTCGTCTCCGCGGGGTGGCCCGAGCGGCGGCGCTCGCACTGGACGCTGCTGGCGCGTGCGCGGGCTGTCGAGGACCAGGCGTATGTGCTCGCCTGTGGAACGGCCGGGGCGCATGCGGGGGTTCCGCAGGCCGGGTACTCGATCGTGGTCGATCCCTGGGGGGAGGTTCTCGCCGAGGCGGGGGCCGGGGAGGAGGTTCTCGTCGTGGAGTTCGATCCTGCGCGGGTCGGTGCGACGCGGGAGCAGTTTCCCGCGCTGAAGGATCGGTTGCTGGGGGTTGCGGCGCCGCGGCGGTGAGGTGCCGGCCGGCCGGGGGTGGGCAGGGGTTTTTCGCCCCCGCCGCCCCTACCCGTTCCCGTCCACGCATGGGGGCTGCGCCCCCTCGCCCCCGTTGTCCTCAAACGCCGGACGGGCTGAAATGCTTTCCTGTCTCTTATAC
>NZ_JBHXTO010000273.1:0-4821 GCF_042677425.1 Streptomyces sp. NPDC127119
GCTTTTCATCTTTCAGGGGCGCGGGGAACTGCGCGGGTGACCCCCACCGGCCCGCGGACGACGAACCGGGCCCGGGGCGCAGCCCCTCCCTTCAGGGGACCCGGCACCGGCGGGGCCGGAGGCGGGGCATACCGTGAGGAGTCGAACACCGCACGCGAGGAGGACGGGATGGGCAGCCGAACCGCGCTGGTCGAGGATCTGATGGAAAGGTTCCCGCACGTACCGCGCGAGGCGGTCTTCAAAGAAGACCTGCTCCGCGGGGGTGTGGCCTTCGACGACTCCGCGCTCAGCGACAACGAGGGCGGGGACGTCAAACCGAAGTCCTACTTCATCTTCTCCTTCGACCACGGCACCCTGCCCGAGCTGGGCGAGGCCGCCCTGCGCCGCCCGCCGGAGGAGATCATCCTCACCGGCGGCCCGTACGACCTGCGACGGACCGTCGTGTCCGTCCGCGTGAACCCGGCCTCGCCCTACCGCGTCGCCGCGAGCCCCGACGGCATGCTCGGGCTGTACCTCGACGGGAAGCGGATCTCGGACGTCGGGGTGCCGCCGATGCCGGAGTACTACCGGCACAAGCTCTCCAACGGGAAGTCCGTCATGGAGGTGGCCCCGACGATCCAGTGGGGCTACCTGATCTACTTGACGGTCTTCCGCGTCTGCCAGTACTTCGGCGCCAAGGAGGAGTGCCAGTACTGCGACATCAACCACAACTGGCGCCAGCAGAAGGCGGCGGGCCGCCCGTACACCGGGGTGAAGGACGTCGACGAGGTCCTTGAGGCGCTGGAGATCATCGACCGGTACGACACGGCGAAGACGTCCACCGCGTACACGCTGACCGGCGGCGCGATCACCTCCAAGCTGCAGGGCCGCGACGAGGCCGACTTCTACGGCATGTACGCCAAGGCCATCGAGGAGCACTTCCCCGGCCGGTGGATCGGCAAGGTCGTCGCCCAGGCGCTGCCCCGCGACGACGTGCAGCGGTTCAAGGACTACGGCGTGCAGATCTACCACCCCAACTACGAGGTGTGGGACGAGTACCTGTTCAAGATGTACTGCCCCGGCAAGGAGCGGTACGTCGGCCGCGACGAGTGGCACAAGCGCATCCTGGACTCCGCCGAGGTCTTCGGCGCGCGCAATGTCATCCCCAACTTCGTCGCGGGCGTGGAGATGGCCGAGCCCTTCGGGTTCAAGACGGTCGACGAGGCGATCGCGTCCACGACGGAGGGACTGCGGTTCTTCATGTCGCAGGGCATCACGCCCCGCTTCACCACCTGGTGCCCGGAGCCGACGACCCCGCTGGGCAAGGCCAATCCGAACGGCGCGCCGCTGGAGTACCACATCCGGCTGCTGGAGGCCTACCGGGCGACGATGGACGACTTCGGGCTCGCCTCGCCGCCCGGATACGGCCCGCCCGGACCGGGCAACGCCGTGTTCTCGGTCAGCTCCTTCATGGACAGCCTCCCGGCGAACGCGCCGGTGGGCAAGGAGAAGGAAGCGGGTACGGACGAGGTGTCCGTGGCCTGAGTGGCAGGGTGGCCGACAGGGTTCGAAGGGTGGACCGAGGGGCTGATGGGGACGTACGTCTGAGGCCGATGGGCCTGGTGGGGCAGGCGACCGGCGGTAACCGGATGTGGCGGTGCCGCTTGTCAGTTGTGCGGGAACCGTGAAAAACTCTGCCCTTCGCGAGACGTCCCCTTCAACTCCCGTATTAAACGGGTGAGTTGAACCCCACTTGAGCCCCCTTCTGGATGCAGGTGAAACCCCCACCCATGCCAGACCTGCCGACCCCTCAGGACGCCGCCGAGGCAACCTTGTTCTCGGAGTGCTGGGACGCGGTTCTTTCCTACGCCGACCTCTGCACCGGCGGCTCCGCCGACGCACGCCCCCTGGCCTCCGAGGCCTTCTCCCGCGGCATACGCGAAGCGCGTGCCGCGGAGGCCGAGACCGGCGGCAAAAGCTTCGGACGCCGGGCGCGCGCGCCCAGGCTGCCCCGCATACCGCTCCTCCTGACCGCCGTACGACAGACGGCCATCGCCTGGGAGGCCCAGGGGATCGGTGACCGGCTCGTACCCGAACTGCGGCTGTGGCTCAACTCCGAGCAGGCCGAACGCTTTTCCGGTCCGCCCCTGCACCGGCCGCTCGCCCTGCGCGGGCTGCGGGACATGCAGGAACCGGACGCCGCGCTCCTGTGGCTGACCGAGGTCGAGGCCATGCCGACGGCCGCGGTGGCCCGCCGGCTCGGCCTCGATCCGGCCGGCGTCGCCGAGGAACTGCAGCAGGTGCGCGGCGTGTTCCGCGACCGCTGCCACCGCAACCACCTCGACACCCCGCTGTCCGAGGAGTGCCGCAGTTACGCCCGCCTGCTCGACGCGGTCACCCGCTCGCCCGCCGCCGACGTCCCGGACGACCTGTCACGGCACCTGGCCCGCTGCGTCGAGTGCGCGGAGGCCGCCGCCTGTCTCAAGCACAGCGGGGGCGGGCTGCCCTCCGCGCTCGCGGGCGGAGTGATCGGCTGGGGCGGGCTCGCCTACCTCGAACGGCGGCGCAGGGCCGTCGAGTCGGGGCTCAGCCGCAGCGCGGCCGACGACACGGAGGAAGCCGCCGCCTGGATGAAGGACAGCGGCGGCCGGCCCCGGATCGGACGCGCCGGACTGCTGGCCGTGGCCGCCGGGGTCTCACTCCTCGCACTCGTCGTGACCCTGGTGCCCTTCGGCTCCGGCGACGACGGCACCGAGACCGCCGCGGAATCGGTGGGCCGCCGGCCCGTGGGGGAGCAGGTGCCCTCGTTCGACGGCCTGCCGTCCGACTCCGGGTCCGGTTCGCTGGGCGAATCGACGTCGTCCACGGCCTCCCCGAAGACACCGAAGTCCAGCGCCGGGGAGGGCGCCGGTGCGGGGTCGAAGTCGGAGAAGGAGGCCCAGGGCGACTCCTCGTCCTCCGCCGAGGAGGACGACGTCGTGCCCAACCCCAGCGAGCCCGCGGTCTGCCACGCCCGGTACGACCTGGTCAGCGAGTGGCCGGACGGCTTCCAGGCCACCGTCACCGTCAAGTCCGACTACGCCCTCGACACCTGGCGCGTCGGCTGGACCTTCCGCGACGGCCAGAAGCTGACGCAGATGTGGGACGGCAGCTTCGACCAGAAGGGCTCCCGCGTGACGGCGAGCGCCGCCGACTACAACAAGTCCGTCGCCGCGGGCGGCTCACTCGCCGTGGGCTTCCTCGCGTCATGGCGCGACAAGAACTCGGCACCGGTCGACTTCACGTTGAACGGCCGCAGTTGCACGCACTCCAGCTGAGGCGTACGAGGCGTACGAGGCTGAGCTGAGCCGAGCCGAGCGACGGGGCCGACCGGGTCGTGAAAACCGGTTGGCCCCGTCGCGAGAGCGGGCTAGGGTCGCCTTGTTCGAGCGGCGGTTCCGTACCGCGCCGCCGATGTCGTACCGATGGTGTCGTACCACCGGTGTCGTACCGATGTGATCAGGGAGGTGTGAACGATGGCTGTCTTGGCGATGGGCGCTGCCCGCATCCGGAAGTGCATCGAATCCACCTCTGTGGTCACCGGCTGACACCCTTCTTCTCCGCGCCCGAGTGCGCGCGGCCGGGGCCACCCTTCGAAGGGTCACCCCTTGTCTTCCTCCTCTTCACCCCTTTCCTCCTCCTCCGCTTCCGTGTCGTCCGGGCATCCGCTGGCGCCCTACGGCTGGGACGACGAGTGGGCCGCCGCGTTCGCGCCCCATGGTGAGCGCGGGCTCGTGCCCGGGCGGGTCGTGCGGGTCGACCGCGGTCAGTGCGATGTCGTCACCGCCGACGGGCCCGTGCGGGTCGACATCGAGTTCGTCACGCCGAACGACCCGCTCCGGGTCATCTGCACCGGCGACTGGGCCGTCGTCGACCCCGGCGGGGACCCCCGCTACGTACAGACGTATCTGCCGCGTCGTACCGCCTTCGTGCGGTCGACCTCGTCCAAGCGGTCGGAAGGGCAGATCCTCGCCGCCAACGTGGACTTCGCGATCATCGCGGTGTCCCTGGCGGTGGAGCTGGACCTCGGCCGGATCGAACGGTTCCTGGCGCTGGCCTGGGAGTCCGGGGCCCAGCCGCTGGTCGTGCTGACCAAGGCCGACCTCGTGCCGGACCCGGTGGGCCTGGCCTATCTCGTGCAGGACGTCGAGACCGCGGCGCCGGGCGTGCAGGTGCTGGCGGTCAGCTCCACGGACGGGGACGGGCTCGACGTCCTCGGTGCCGTCGTCTCCGGCGGGACCTCCGTCCTGCTCGGCCAGTCCGGAGCGGGCAAGTCGACACTCGCCAACGCGTTGCTCGGGGAGGACGTCATGGCTGTTCAGGCGTCTCGTGACGTCGACGGCAAAGGCCGGCACACGACCACGACCCGGAATCTGCTGGTGCTTCCGGGCGGGGGCGTACTGATCGACACCCCCGGCCTGCGCGGGGTCGGGCTCTTCGACGCGAGCAGCGGCGTGGGGCAGGTGTTCTCCGAGATCGAGGAGTTGGCCCGGGGCTGCCGGTTCCTCGACTGCGCGCACGTGGCCGAACCCGGCTGCGCGGTGCTGGCCGCGCTCGAATCCGGGGTGCTGCCGGAGCGGCGGCTCGACAGCTACCGCAAGCTCCTCCGCGAGAACCAGCGGATCGTGGCCAAGACCGACGCGCGCGTCCGCAACGAACTGCGGCGGGAGTGGAAGCGCCGGGGCGCCGAGGGCCGGGCCGCGATGGAGGCCAAGCGCGGCAACCGGGCCTGGCAGTGAGGTGTGCGGGGGGGGGGGGACCCCCCCCCCCCCAAAACCGGCGGGCGCGGGGGGGGAGGGGAGT
>NZ_JBHXTO010000274.1:0-4745 GCF_042677425.1 Streptomyces sp. NPDC127119
GTTCTGGTTTTTCTGAAAAACTCCCCGTGTTTGGGGGGGGGGCGCCCTATGCAATGTTTTTTTTTTGGTTTTTTGCGGTTGTTTTTTTTTGGGCGGCGGGGGGCCCCCCACAACCAGGGGGGGGCCCCACCGCCATGCGAGGAATTAGGAGGGAAGGAACCCTGGCTTCTCCCTGCCTAGATCTAGCAGGTGATTCAAATAGTCCTGTGCAGCCGGCTCGGCTCTGTAGCGCTGCCTCATGACGGCCGCGAGTTCTCGACTGGTCATGATCAGGGAAGGGACAGACTGACGCTGCCCCTGTAGAGCGCGCTCACCGTGAATGACGGCCTGTTCGAGGTCGCCCTCGCGCGCTGCGGCGACCCCCAGCGTTACCCGCGCTTCGGCATTCCGCATGGGTGAGCGTTCCGTGCCGTCGAAGTCAGTTCCTGCGCGCAGAACCTCGTCCGCGAGCGTTCGCGCAAGTCGGTCTTCCCCGACCAGCCGGTAGCAGTCCATCGCATAGAAATCGAACTTGGCGGGGTCCACAACAAAGTGGTTGTCCAGGTTCTCGGGATACGGCATCCCCTCTAGCAGTCGGCGCCCCTTGTCGAGGGCTACCTCAACTTGCCGACGGTCCCCGAGTCGCGCCCACGCCTTGGCTTCCTGGCCGGCGAGCTGCACGGCGACACCGTGGTGTGCTGCTGTCTCTGCCCCGGCTTGCGCTGCGGCGATAACTCCGCGGTAGTCGCCGGTCGTGAGGGCGAACCACGCCCGCATCTCGTGTGCCCACCCTGCCACCTCGGGGTGGTCGGACTCGGTCGCGAGCGAGAGAGCGGCACGCCGCGTTGACTCGGCCGCGTGACGGTCACCCGTGTCGTACTCGACACAGCCGACCAGCAAGGCGAGCCAACCCGACAGCGCGAGCACCTCGCGATGCTGGGCAAGCGTGAGGCTCTTAGTGTGCAGGTCGACAACGCGGCGTAGCCACTGCCGACCCTCGATAAGAAGCTGAGCACTCGGCATGAACGGGTATTCGGAACAGAGGCGGTCCGTGGTGATCCGGAGTGCATCGAGCGTCGCGCTGTCGACGTCGGACCGATTCAGGCGACTCACGATCTCCAGAGTCTCCATGCCGCTCGCTGCCAAGATTTCCTTGTCTCCGTCCCGACGAGATGGAGCAGGAAAGAGCGCGTGAGTCACCGTGCCGAACACGGCAGCGATAAGCGGTTGATAAAAGTCGTTTGGTGCTTGGCCGGACTCCCAGCGCTTCCACTGGCGAATCATGCTGTCGTCTGCTGGCAACTCCGTGGGCGCATGCGCGCGCAGGGCCCTGACCGCATCACGCTGTGACCAATCGCGCGCCTGTCGTTCGGCAGCGATACGTCGTGCCCATGCGGGCCTGTCGTCAGTCATGCGCCCTCCTCCGAGTGCCTACTCCGAGTCTCACGCACGGGCAGGGGGGACAGGGAAGGGGACAAGGGGGTGTCACTGAGCATGTCCCCGCCCCCTTCCTGCCGTCCCCCTGCTGTCACTTACCTCACACACTCCGTTACTCCCATGCTGGTTGCAGATCAAGCGCCACCCGGTGCGGAGCGGCTTTCCAGCGCTTCGAGTCGTTCGGTCAACGTCTTGAGTTGGGAGCGGATTTCCTTGATGTCATCACGCACGTTGCTACCCGGAGTGGACCCGTCGCTGACGAAGTTGCCCAGGTTGCCCGCCGACACGATCAACCCCTCGGTCCGGAGTGCGGCTAGCCCGTTCTGGATGGTCTGGCTGGCGTACCCGAAGCGGTCCATCAGCTCTCGCTGAGAGGGGAGTTTCTCCCCCGGCTTCATCTTCCTGATGTCGTCGCGGAGCGCGTCTGCGACCTGCACCGCCTTCGGCTTAGGCCCTCCTGTGACAGTCATGCCTTGAGGGTACCCACCACAGCGAACTAGTGCGCATCACCTCGCAAGGGTTGTGCACCACAGCAGACTAGTGCAAGCTAGTCAGTGAGAAGGGCCCTGAATCTTGGGGCTGTTCCTAGCTTCGTGGCGCCTCGCGCCACAGCTGACTTCAACGGCGAGAGGTCCCCGGGTGGCACCCCGGGGACCTCGGTCGGGCCGTTCCGTCGATTGAGGAGAGACGACCCATGAAGTACATCGTTGCTGGTCATGAAGCCGTTACCGCGACGGAGTTCGCGGAACTGGCGTTCGGTATCGACCCGGAGCTGTTCACCGACCCGGCCATGGAGTCCGAGGGTGATCGGGTGGTGCGGCTGGACGTGGCGCGCGAGGTACTCGCGGAGCTGCGGGAGTCGGACCCGCCGGCCGCGGCGTACGCGGAGACGCTGCTTCGTACGAGCCCGCTGAGGGACGCGCGGGCTGTGGCCCGTAGGCCGCGGACGCGCCGCACGGCGCGCGGCTCCGTGGTGCGTACGGCGGTGGCGGCATGAGTGAGCGCGAGATTCTCGACAGCTTCCCCGCCGGTCACCCGCGCGGTTCCTGGCCGGCTGAGGAGCGGGCCGCGGCACTGCGAGAGCAGGGCGAGAGCGCCACGGTCGTCATGGACCTGGACACGGACAGCTTCCTGATCGTCTCCGAGGGGGCTGCCGTATGAGCGGGAATCTGACGCTGGACGAGGTGGCCGTGCCCCTGCGGGCGCTGCGGCTGCTGTCCGTGGACTTCGGGCGCCTGCCGGCGCCGGACGTGCACGTGTCGACCACCTACCCGGAGCGGCTGGAGTTGGCGTTCCACGACGACCTGCCCGGCTTTGAGAGGTGGCGGGAGGCGCTGGGGATCGTCCCGGACGCGGTGACCTACCGCGAGCAGAGCGACGGCCGCACGCGCGTCCTGCGTGCGAGCGTCGACCACGCGGGTGCCACGGTGCTCCTGATCGCTTACGCGGACGTGGTGGCCCCGGCTCTGGTCGGGGGTGCGGCATGAGTGCTCCGGCCCGCGTCGACGCTCCGTCGACGCCCGTCGAAACTGCGTCGACGCCCGCAGCGGTGGACCACGCGATCACCGCTCTTGCGGCCGTGCTCACGGTGCTGTTGACGGCGGTGGCGTTCTGGCTCTCCTACGAGCACTTGCAGGAAGTTGCCGCCCGTCACGGCATGCAAGAGGCGGTCGCCCGATCGTGGGCGTGGCCGGCCACGGTGGATCTGTTCATCGTGATCGGTGAGCTGTTGATCCTGCGTGCCTCGCTCGCTCACCGGGTCGACTGGTGGGCAATCGGCCTGGTCACCGCAGGCGACGGCGCTTCCATCGCGCTGAACGTGGCCGGTGTCGGGCAGGATGCCGGGGCCCTGAACTATGTGGTGGCTGCGGTTCCTCCGGTGGCCGCGCTGCTGGCGTTCGGTGCGCTCATGCGACAGGTCCACGCCTACCTTGCCCGCCGTGCGTCGACGGGCGTCAACGTCCCGCCGCCGGGCGTCGACGCACCCTCGACGCCCGTCATGGTGAGCGTCGACCGCCCGACCGCCCCGTCGGCTGCCCCCGTGGTTCCGGTGCCTGCGGCCGTGGCCGTGCCGGTAGCTGTGGAGGCTGCGTCGACGCCCGTCACCCCGGAACCGGCCCCCGTCGACGCGGTGTCGACGCCCGTCGACCTGTGCGCGCCGGTGGTCTACCCGAACCGGGTTGATCAGTTGGTCCGCGCGCTGTACGGGACCGACTTCACGCAGCCGAGCACGGCCCGCATGACGCAGGCGATGGCCGCGGCAGGGCTGGGGACGTCGGAGTCGACGGCCCGCACCGCCCGCGGACGGGTCAAGACCCGTGAGCCGCACCTCGCCGTCCTCCCGACCGCGCTCACCGGCTGAACGGGAGGACGGCTTCCATGTCGTACTCCTACGCGAAGTGCTTCGACCCGTCCGGCGCCCGCCACGGGATCCCCACCTTCCCGTGGCGCTGCGCCCCCGACGGATACGCCACCCGCCGCCAGCTCCGTGCCCGTGGCCTGCGCCCTGGTGGGCAGCCGGTCGCCGGGCAGGTTTTGCGCCCGCGCTACCGGCGCGGCCCGCTGGTCGCCTACCTCTACCGACTCGACTGCGCCAAGCCCGTCCGCCCGATGACACCGGCGAAACGGGCCGCGCTCGCCAAGGCCAACACCGCGCGCCGCACCTGCCCGCAGTGCCGCGCGGATGCCGGCTACGTCATCCCCACCTCGCTCGGGGTGTGCGTGCCGTGCGCGTACCCCGAGGACGAACAGCGCGTCGCCTGAACATCCCATCGTCCAGTCTGGAAGGGGCCTTTCATGGCCAGCCCGAAAACCGTCCGTATCCCGCGCCAACGTGGCCGCGGACGGCAGCCGTACATCGTCGTCGTGCCGGAACACCGGCACTCCCTGACCGGGCGCGCGGCCTCTGCGCTCGCGCTGTTCGTGTGGGACCACCGCCGTGCGCTCGCCCCCACCGGGCTGGCGTTACTGGCGTTCGTGCTCACCGCCGTACTGCACACGCTTGCGTGGTGGGCGGCTCTCGTGCTCGCCCCGGCCGCGCTCGCGCCCCTCGTCTGGTTCGCCCTCGTCCAGCGCCGCCACCCCGCCGACGGATCCGCGCTCGCGTGGCGGATCACGCTCGCGGCCGTCTCCGCTCTCGCCGGGGGATGGGTGGCGCTCGCGGTCGCGGCCGGTCCGCTCGCCGGTCCGCTGGAGGTCTGGTGGCTGCTGCTCCTGCTCGGCACACAGACCGCGTGGCTCATCGTCCGCCGCACCCACTGACCTGACCAGGAGGAACCTGTGGCTTCAAACAACGCGGGCCAGCGCAACGGCGGCCCGAGCGCTTCCGC
>NZ_JBHXTO010000275.1:0-4644 GCF_042677425.1 Streptomyces sp. NPDC127119
GAGGCGCGTGAGTGGCCCGAGGTGGACCGCCCCCGCCGGGCCGCCGTCTCCTCCTTCGGTATCAGCGGCACCAACGCCCACGTCATCATCGAACAGGGCCCCGGGACCACCGTCGAGCGGACCGACACCGAATCGGGCGCGAGCACCACACCGGAACCCGCGCTGCCGCACGCCCCGTTCCTGCTGTCGGCCCGCGGCGAGGACGGGCTGCGCGCCCAGGCCGCCCGCCTGCTCGACCATGTCACCACCACCCCGCAGCCGGCTCTCGCCGACATCGGCCGGTCCCTGGCCACCACTCGCACCCTGCACGACCACGCAGCCGTCGTACTGGCCGCCGACCGGGCCGAACTCCTGCGCGGCCTGGCAACGTTGGCCCAGGGCGAGACCTCCCCCAGCGTCTTGCACGCCGGAGAGGCACGCCGGGGGAAGACCGTCTTCCTGCTCACCGGACAGGGCGCCCAGCGACTCGGCATGGGCCGTGAACTGTACGACAGCGCACCGGCGTTCGCCGCTGCCCTGGACGAGATCTGCGCCCTCCTCGACCAGGAACTCGACCAGCCCCTCAAGAGCGTCCTTTTCGCACCCGAGGGCTCCGCGGACTCGGCCCTGCTCGACCAGACGGCGTTCACCCAGGCCGCCCTCTTCGCCCTGGAGACCGCGCTGTTCCGGCTGGCCGAACATCACGGACTCACCCCCGACTTCCTCCTGGGCCACTCCATCGGCGAGGTGACCGCCGCCCATCTGGCCGGGGTGCTCGACCTGCCCGACGCCTGCGTACTGGTCGGCGCCCGAGGACGGCTGATGCAGGCCGCCCGGGAAGGCGGGGCCATGGCGGCCCTGGAGGCAACCGAGGACGAAGTGCGCGCCACCCTCGCCGGACACGGCGACGCGGTGGGGATCGCCGGGGTCAACGGCCCGCGTTCCACCGTCGTCTCCGGGGATGCCGGCGCGGTCGACGCGATCGTCTCCGGCTGGCGGGAGCAGGGGCGGCGGACCAAACGGCTGCCGGTCAGCCACGCCTTCCACTCGGCGCACATGGACGAGATCCTCGACGAGTTCCGCACCGTCGCGGGCACGCTCACCTTCCGCCCGCCGCGTATCCCGGTCGTCTCCAACGTCACCGGCACACTCGCCACACCCGAGGAACTGGCGTCCGCCGACTACTGGGCGGAGCACATCCGCCGCCCGGTCCGCTTTCTCGACGGAGTACGGCTGTTGGCCTCCCAGGGCGTCACCGAGTGGCTCGAACTCGGTCCGGACGGTGTACTCACCGCGCTGGTCCAGGAGACCCTGACTGCCGAAACCGGCGCGCTCACCCCCGTACTGCGCCGCAACCGGCCCGAGACCCTCGCCTTCGCCTCCGCTGTCGGCCTGTTGGCCACCCGCGGCGCCACCGTCCGCTGGGACACGGTGTTCCCCGACGCCCGTACGGTCGACCTGCCCACCTATGCCTTCCAGCGGCAGCGGTACTGGCTGGAGGACCCGGGGAGCCCCGCCGACGCCGCCGGACTGGGCCTCACCGCCACCGGACACCCGCTGCTCGGCGCGGCCGTCGACGTCGCCGGGCGCCCCGAGCACCTCTTCACCGGGCGGCTGTCCCGGCACACCCACGGCTGGGTCACTGATCACGCCGTCGGCGGTACGGTTCTCATCCCCGGCACCGCTCTGCTCGAACTCGCCTTGCGGGCCGGGGAACAGATGGGGGTCCCGCACGTCGTCGAACTGACCCTGACGGCCCCGCTGGTGCTGCCCGAGCACGGCGGAGTCCAGGTACAGGTCGTCGTCGCGGCCCCGGACGACGACGGTGGCCACGACCTGGAGATCCACGCCAGGCCCGAAGCCGGTGACGACCTGCCCGCCGAGCCGTGGACGCTGCACGCCCGGGGCCGGCTCGGACGGCCGGACGGTGCCCCGGTCCACGACGGCGCGAACGGCCTCCCCGCCGCCTGGCCGCCGCCAGGCGCCACAGAGACCGACCTGACGGGGGCCTACGAGCGCCTGGCCGAAGCCCAGTACGCGTACGGTCCGGCCTTCCGTAACCTCCGCCGTCTGTGGACGGCACCGGGCGAGCTCTACGCGGAGGTCGCCCTCGGCGAGGACCAGCACCGGGACGCGGGCCGGTACGCGATCCACCCGGCCCTCCTCGACGCGGCACTCCATCCGCTGCTGCCCGGCGTCACCGAGGACGCCAGCCGGTCATGGCTGCCCTTCTCCTGGTCCGACGTCACTCTGCGGTCCCGGGGCGCCACGGCCCTGCGGGTCCGGCTCACTTTCGACGCCGCCGAGTCCGACGCACCGACGGTCCGGCTCACCGTCGCCGACGACACCGGCGCGCCCGTCGCCACCGTCGAGTCGCTCACTCTGCGGCCGTTGTCGCTTCGGACACTGAGTGCGGCGGCGCACAACGAAGGGGACGCGCTCTTCCGCGTCGACTGGACCCCGATGCCCGGCGGGGACCCCGCCTCCCGGCCCGCCGACTGGGCCGTCCTCGGCTCGCCCCTGCCCGATGGCACGGAGCGCGCGTACGACAGCCCCGAGGCGCTCGCACAGGCCCTGGACGAAGGGGCCGCGGCGCCTTCGGTCCTGCTCGTTCCCTGCGCTCCCGGCATCGCCGAGAGTGGCGACCTGCCGTACCGGGCCCGTACCGGGACGCATCGCGTACTGGCCGCCCTGGGCGCGCTGCTTGCCGACGAACGACTGGCCGCCACCACACTGGTGGTGACGACCCGGGGCGCCGTCGCGGCCGGCCCCGGGAACGCGGTGACCGACCTGTCGCATGCCCCGGTGTGGGGGCTGCTGCGCTCCGCGCAGAGCGAGCATCCGGGCCGAGTCGTCCTGGTCGACGGCGACATTCCGGTCTCCCTGCTGGCACGGGTCGTGGACAGTGGTGAACCCCAGGTGGCGGTGAGGGACGGCGTTCCGCTCGTCCCTCGACTGACCCCCGCGGGCGCCGGGTCCGGCGCGGCGCCAAAGGACGCCCCGCGCTGGGACACCGGCACCGTACTCGTCACCGGAGCCACCGGGGCGCTGGGCGCGGTCGCAGCCCGGCATCTCGTGGTGGAGCAGGGGGTGCGCAGTCTGCTGCTGGTGAGTCGTGGGGGAGGGGATGCCCCGGGTGCTGATGAACTCGCGGCGTCTTTGCGGGAGTTGGGTGCCGAGGTGGAGGTGGTGGGGTGTGATGTGACGGATCGTGTCGCGGTGGAGCGGTTGCTGGGGCGGTTCTCACCGCAGAACCGGTTGGCCGGGGTCGTCCACGCCGCCGGAGTCCTCGACGACGTTCCTGTCGAGGCACTGACGCCTGAGCGGTTGGATGCCGTGCTGCGGCCCAAGGTGGACGCGGCCTGGCATCTGCACGATCTCACCCGCGACATGGACCTCGCCCACTTCGTCCTTTACTCGTCCGTCGCGGGTCTGCTCGGTACCGCGGGTCAGGCCAACTACGCGGCGGGCAACGCCTTCCTCGACGCGCTGGCCGCCCATCGCCGGGGCCTGGGCCTCCCCGCCGTCTCACTCGCCTGGGGACTGTGGGGCGACACCGGCTCCATCGCCGGGCACCTCACCGACACCGACCTCCGCAGGCTGGCGCGCTCCGGACTGCTCCCGCTGGCCGCGGACGACGCCATGCGGCAGTTCGACGCCGCGTCCGCCAGCGGCGAGGCAGTGCTCGCGGTCACCCGCCTGGATACCGGCGCACTGCGGGCGGCCGGTACCGACGCACCGCCCCTGCTGCACGGCCTGCTGCCCGCCAAGCCCCGGCGCTCCACCGCGGTCCGGGGCCGGAGCGGGGACGAGGAAGGCGGAACCGGACTCGCTGAGCGGCTCGCCGCGCTGCCGCCGGCAGACCGCGGACCGTTCCTCGTCGACCTGGTGCGCTCGCGCGTCGCAGTGGTACTTGGCCACCAGAACCCCTCCGGGATCGACCCCGACCGGGCCTTCCAAGAGTTCGGGTTCGACTCGCTGACAGCGGTCGAACTCCGCAACCAGCTGGGGAAGGCGACCGGGCTCCGGCTGCCCACCACCACGGTGTTCGACCACCCCACCCCGGCGGCCCTGGCCGAGCACCTGCGCGGGCAGCTCGCCGTGGACAGCGCGCCGGGCGCGCCCGTCCTGGCGGACCTCTCGCGGCTCAGGTCCGCCATCGAGCAGTCCGCGGCGGACCCCGAGTCCTACCGGGCTGTCACCGCGGGACTCCGCGCACTGCTCGACGCCGCGGACCTCGCTCGCGGGAACAGCGGAGTGAGCGACCTGTCCGAGGAGTCGGCGGACGATCTAGACGCAGCCTCCGACGAGGAGCTCTTCGCGCTCCTCGACGACCTCGACTGACCACGCGCGACACCGCAGTCCCGGCCCTTCGGAGGCCGACAACCACACCACATCTGGGAGTTGAGAAGCATGGCGGACGAGGCGAAGCTGCGCGACTACCTCAAGAAGGCCATCGCGGAGACGCGCGACGCCCGACGGCAACTGCGCGAGACGGAGGAACGTCAGCGGGAGCCCATCGCGATCGTGGGGATGGCGTGCCGGTATCCGGGTGGGGTGGCGTCGCCGGAGGATCTGTGGCGGTTGGTGGAGGCGGGGACGGACGCGGTGAGCGGGTTCCCGGTGAACCGGGGCTGGGACCTGGACGCCCTGTACGACCCCGAC
>NZ_JBHXTO010000276.1:0-4607 GCF_042677425.1 Streptomyces sp. NPDC127119
CCTAGCAGCCGGACACAACACAGGAGGGGCTCCCGTACGGACCGTACGGGAGCCCCTCCTGTGTTGGCGAAGAGGGCGCAGCCCTTCTTCGAGGGGCGCGGGGAACTGCGCGCCCGGCCACGACGCACCCGCAGACAACAATCCAGCCGTCCAGCGGAGCGCCCTGGCGGAGCTAGCCGCCGAACTCGTGCAGCCCCTTGAGCGCCTGCTCAAGCAGCGCCTGCCGCCCATCGAGCTCCCGCTGAAGCTTGTCGGCCCTGGCCACGTTACCGGCGGAGCGAGCCGTCTCGATCTGCCCCTGGAGCTTGTCCACCGCAGCCTGCAGCTGCCCGGTCAGACCCTCCGCACGCGCGCGTGCCTCCGGGTTCGTCCGGCGCCACTCGGTCTCCTCGGACTCCTGGAGCGCCCGCTCCACCGCGTGCATCCGCCCCTCGACCTTCGGCCGGGCGTCCCGCGGCACATGGCCGATGGCCTCCCAGCGCTCGTTGATCGAGCGGAAAGCGGCCCTGGCCGCCTTCAGATCCTGCACAGGGACGAGCTTCTCGGCCTCCTCGGCCAGCTCCTCCTTGAGCTTCAGGTTCTCCGTCTGCTCCGCGTCCCGCTCGGCGAAGACCGAGCTGCGCGCCGCGAAGAACACGTCCTGGGCGCCGCGGAAGCGGTTCCACAGGTCGTCCTCGTGCTCGCGCTGGGCGCGGCCCGCGGCCTTCCAGTCCGCCATCAGCTCGCGGTAACGGGCCGCCGTCGGACCCCAGTCGGCCGAGGCCGAGAGCGACTCGGCCTCCGCGACCAGCTTCTCCTTGGTCTTGCGGGCCTCCTCGCGCTGCGCGTCCAGCGACGCGAAGTGCGCCTTGCGCCGCTTGGAGAACGCCGAGCGCGCGTGCGAGAAGCGGTGCCACAGCTCGTCGTCGGACTTCCGGTCGAGCCTCGGCAGGCCCTTCCAGGTGTCCACGAGCGCCCGCAGCCGCTCACCGGCGGCCCGCCACTGGTCCGACTGGGCCAGTTCCTCCGCCTCGACGACCAGCGCCTCCTTGGAGTGCCGGGCCTCGTCGGACTGCTTCGCCCGCTGAGCCTTGCGCTCCTCACGACGGGCGTCGACCGTCTCGACGAGCTTGTCCAGCCGGACCTTCAGCGCGTCCAGGTCCCCGACCGCGTGGTGGGCGTCCACCTGTTCGCGGATGTGGGAGATGGCGACCTGGGCGTCCTTCGAGGACAGGTCGGTGGTCTTCACCCGTCGTTCGAGAAGGCCGATCTCCACGACCAGTCCCTCGTACTTGCGCTCGAAGTAGGCCAGTGCCTCGTCGGGAGTACCGGCCTGCCAGGAACCGACGACCTGCTCGCCGTCGGTGGTACGCACGTACACGGTGCCCGTCTCGTCGACGCGGCCCCACGGGTCGCTGCTCACAGCGCCTCCTCCACATGATGCCTGCGTGGGGCGGCATTGCCCCCGGGCATCGTCCACAGTTTCGTCACGGCCAACATAGGCGACCGGCGGGGCGGCTGTCCGCATCCCGCGCGACCGAAATTTCGCTGCCTGCGGTCAGGATTTCGTCACGGTCGCCTTGTCGATCACGACGGTCGCGTTGGGTGCGCCGTCGCCCTGGCCAGTGCTCTCGCCGGCGCCCGCGATTTTCTTCAGCACCTTCATGCCCGATTCGGAAATCGTGCCGAACGGTGTGTAGTTGGCCGGCAACTGACTGTCCTGGTAGACGAGGAAGAACTGGCTGCCGCCGCTGTTGCGGCCTTCCTTCGTCTGCGCGTTGTACTGGTTGGCCATCGCCACCGTGCCCGCCGGATAGACATCGCCCTTGAGGCGCTTGTCCTTGAGGTTCTCGTCGGGAATCGTGTAGCCGGGGCCGCCCATGCCGGTGCCCTGCGGGTCACCGCACTGGAGCACGTAGATGCCGTTCGTCGTCAGACGGTGGCACTTGGTGTGGTCCAGATAGCCCTTGCCCGTGAGGAAGCTGAACGAGTTCACGGTGTGCGGGGCCTTCGAGGCCGGCATGTCGATGTCTATCGCGCCGCAGGTCGTCTGCAGCTTCATCGTGTAGTCCGCCGACTTGTCGATGGTGATCGCCGGTTCCTTCTTGTACGTCAGCGACTTCACCTTGCCCGCGGCGGCCTTGTCACAGGGGTCCGGGGCCTTGCTGGGGGAGGCGCTCGGGGTGGCCTCCGCGGCGGCGTTCGACTTGTCGTCGTCGTCCTTCTTGAAGACCCCGGTCGCGTACGACACCACGCTGCCGACGACGATCACGCCGAGGACCGACGCGATCACCGCGTTACGAGCGTGGGCCTTGCGCCGAGCGGACGTACGCCGCTGCTGTTGCCGCAAGAACTTCTCCCGGGCGAGCTGACGCCGCCGCTGTTCCTGGGTGACCACCGGGTTATCTCCTCATGCGTCTCGTACGTCAGGTGGGACGCGTGGGTCTTGTGAGCCGACCGCCTGCGTGTGCCCCGTACCGTATATGGGTTCGCTGTGGTTCCGGCAGCGCCGGTAGGCTCTGAACCGCAGCGAAGCCATCCCCCGTGCGACATTCCGTACGGCATACCGAAGGACGAACGTGCTCATTGCCGGGTTCCCCGCCGGGGCCTGGGGCACCAACTGTTATGTGGTCGCCCCCGCCGCCGGTGAGGAGTGCGTGATCATCGACCCGGGCCACCAGGCCGCCCAGGGAGTCGAGGAAGCGCTCGCCAAGCATCGGCTCAAGCCCGTCGCCGTCGTCCTCACGCACGGCCACATCGACCATGTGGCCTCGGTGGTCCCGGTGTGCGGCGCGCACGACGTGCCCGCCTGGATCCACCCCGAGGACCGCTACATGATGAGCGACCCGGAGCGGGCGCTCGGCCGCTCGATCGGCATGCCGCTGATGGGCGAGCTGACGGTCGGCGAACCGGACGACGTACGGGAACTGACGGACGGCGCCGCGCTGAGACTCGCCGGGCTGGACTTCTCCGTCGCGCACGCGCCGGGCCATACGAAGGGGTCGGTGACGTTCCGGATGCCCGAGAGCGCGGAGATCCCCTCCGTGTTCTTCTCCGGGGATCTGCTCTTCGCCGGCTCCATCGGACGCACCGACCTGCCCGGCGGCGACATGGACGAGATGCTCGGCTCGCTGGCACGTGTGTGCCTGCCGCTCGACGACTCGACCGTGGTGCTGTCCGGCCACGGCGCCCAGACGACCATCGGCCAGGAGCGCGCCACCAACCCGTACCTGCGGCAGGTGGCGGCGCCCGGCCCCGGAGCGGACCCGACCTCCGCTCCTCGACGAGGAATGTGACGAGAGACTTCCCGTGAGCACCTTCAGGGCCCCCAAGGGCACGTACGACCTCATCCCGCCGGACAGCGCGAAGTACCTCGCCGTGCGCGAGGCGATCGCCGCTCCGCTGCGCAACTCCGGTTACGGCTACATCGAGACGCCCGGCTTCGAGAGCGTCGAGCTGTTCGCACGCGGGGTCGGTGAGTCCACCGACATCGTGACCAAGGAGATGTACGCCTTCGAGACCAAGGGTGGCGACCAGCTGGCGCTGCGCCCCGAGGGCACGGCGTCCGTGCTGCGGGCCGCCCTGGAGGCCAACCTCCACAAGCTCGGCAACCTCCCCGTCAAGCTCTGGTACTCGGGCTCCTACTACCGCTACGAGCGCCCGCAGAAGGGCCGGTACAGGCACTTCTCCCAGGTCGGCGCGGAAGCCATCGGAGCCGAGGACCCGGCGCTCGACGCCGAGCTGATCATCCTGGCCGACCAGGCGTACCGCTCGCTCGGACTGCGCGAGTTCCGGATCCTGCTCAACTCGCTCGGCGACAAGGAGTGCCGGCCCGTCTACCGCGCCGCGCTCCAGGACTTCCTGCGGGGGCTCGACCTCGACGAGGAGACCCTGCGCCGCGCCGACATCAACCCGTTGCGCGTCCTCGATGACAAGCGGGACGACGTCCAGAAGCAGCTGGTGGGCGCCCCGCTCCTGCGGGACTACCTCTGCGACGCGTGCAAGGCGTACCACGAGGAGGTGCGCGAGCTGATCACGGCCGCGGGCGTCTCCTACGAGGACGACCCCAAGCTCGTCCGGGGGCTCGACTACTACACCCGGACGACGTTCGAGTTCGTGCACGACGGGCTCGGCTCGCAGTCCGCGGTGGGGGGTGGCGGTCGCTACGACGGCCTCTCCGAGATGATCGGCGGGCCCGCGCTGCCGTCCGTCGGGTGGGCGCTGGGCGTCGACCGTACGGTCCTCGCCCTTGAGGCCGAGGGTGTCTCGCTCCAGCTTCCCTCCGCCACGAGTGTGTTCGCGGTGCCGCTCGGGGAGGAGGCCCGTCGGGTGCTCTTCGGTGTGGTGACCGAGTTGCGGCGCAACGGGGTCGCCGCGGACTTCTCGTACGGCGGGAAGGGCCTGAAGGGCGCCATGAAGAACGCCAATCGCAGTGGCGCCCGCTACACGGTCGTCGCCGGTGAGCGGGATCTCTCCGAGGGGGTCGTGCAGTTGAAGGACATGGAGTCCGGGGAACAGGTGGCGGTCGGCGTGAACGAGATCGTGGCGGAGCTGGAATCCCGGCTGGCCTAAGGGCTTTCCTCGCCCCCGCCGCCCCTACCCGTTCCCGTCACTGTGTCCTCAAACGC
>NZ_JBHXTO010000277.1:0-1440 GCF_042677425.1 Streptomyces sp. NPDC127119
ACACAGTGGACGCGAGCAACTGAGGACAAGCCCTCGGCCTATTAGTACCGGTCAGCTTCACCCCTTACAGGGCTTCCACATCCGGCCTATCAACCCAGTCGTCTACTGGGAGCCTTAACCAATCTAGTTGGTGGGAGCCCTCATCTCGAAGCAGGCTTCCCGCTTAGATGCTTTCAGCGGTTATCCCTCCCGAACGTAGCCAACCAGCCATGCCCTTGGCAGGACAACTGGCACACCAGAGGTTCGTCCGTCCCGGTCCTCTCGTACTAGGGACAGCCCTTCTCAAGACTCCTACGCGCACAGCGGATAGGGACCGAACTGTCTCACGACGTTCTAAACCCAGCTCGCGTACCGCTTTAATGGGCGAACAGCCCAACCCTTGGGACCGACTCCAGCCCCAGGATGCGACGAGCCGACATCGAGGTGCCAAACCATCCCGTCGATATGGACTCTTGGGGAAGATCAGCCTGTTATCCCCGGGGTACCTTTTATCCGTTGAGCGACGGCGCTTCCACAAGCCACCGCCGGATCACTAGTCCCGACTTTCGTCCCTGCTCGACCCGTCGGTCTCACAGTCAAGCTCCCTTGTGCACTTACACTCAACACCTGATTGCCAACCAGGCTGAGGGAACCTTTGGGCGCCTCCGTTACTCTTTAGGAGGCAACCGCCCCAGTTAAACTACCCATCAGACACTGTCCCTGATCCGGATCACGGACCCAGGTTAGACATCCAGCACGACCAGACTGGTATTTCAACGACGACTCCACACCGGCTGGCGCCAATGCTTCACAGTCTCCCAGCTATCCTACACAAGCCGAACCGAACACCAATATCAAACTATAGTAAAGGTCCCGGGGTCTTTCCGTCCTGCTGCGCGAAACGAGCATCTTTACTCGTAGTGCAATTTCACCGGGCCTATGGTTGAGACAGTCGAGAAGTCGTTACGCCATTCGTGCAGGTCGGAACTTACCCGACAAGGAATTTCGCTACCTTAGGATGGTTATAGTTACCACCGCCGTTTACTGGCGCTTAAGTTCTCAGCTTCGCACGCCCGAAAGCGCACTAACCGGTCCCCTTAACGTTCCAGCACCGGGCAGGCGTCAGTCCGTATACATCGCCTTACGGCTTCGCACGGACCTGTGTTTTTAGTAAACAGTCGCTTCTCGCTGGTCTCTGCGGCCACCCCCAGCTCAAGCAGCAAGTGCTATCACCGGTGATGGCCCCCCTTCTCCCGAAGTTACGGGGGCATTTTGCCGAGTTCCTTAACCATAGTTCACCCGAACGCCTCGGTATTCTCTACCTGACCACCTGAGTCGGTTTAGGGTACGGGCCGCCATGAAACTCGCTAGAGGCTTTTCTCGACAGCATAGGATCATCCACTTCACCACAATCGGCTCGGCATCAGGTCTCAGACTTAATGTCAGGCGGATTTACCTACC
>NZ_JBHXTO010000277.1:1532-2932 GCF_042677425.1 Streptomyces sp. NPDC127119
ACCTACCTGACGTCCTACACCCTTACCCCGGGACTACCACCGCCCGGGCTGGACTACCTTCCTGCGTCACCCCATCACTCACCTACTACAGGTCTGGTCCGTCGGCTCCACCACTTTCCATTCCCCGAAGGGTCCGGAACGGCTTCACGGACTTAGCATCGCCTGGTTCGATGTTTGACGCTTCACAGCGGGTACCGGAATATCAACCGGTTATCCATCGACTACGCCTGTCGGCCTCGCCTTAGGTCCCGACTTACCCTGGGCAGATCAGCTTGACCCAGGAACCCTTAGTCAATCGGCGCACACGTTTCTCACGTGTGTATCGCTACTCATGCCTGCATTCTCACTCGTGAACCGTCCACCACTGCCTTCCGGCGCGGCTTCACCCGGCACACGACGCTCCCCTACCCATCCATACAGGCGTTGGCCCTATTGCATGAATGACACGACTTCGGCGGTACGCTTGAGCCCCGCTACATTGTCGGCGCGGAATCACTAGACCAGTGAGCTATTACGCACTCTTTCAAGGGTGGCTGCTTCTAAGCCAACCTCCTGGTTGTCTGTGCGACTCCACATCCTTTCCCACTTAGCGTACGCTTAGGGGCCTTAGTCGATGCTCTGGGCTGTTTCCCTCTCGACCATGGAGCTTATCCCCCACAGTCTCACTGCCGCGCTCTCACTTACCGGCATTCGGAGTTTGGCTAAGGTCAGTAACCCGGTAGGGCCCATCGCCTATCCAGTGCTCTACCTCCGGCAAGAAACACACGACGCTGCACCTAAATGCATTTCGGGGAGAACCAGCTATCACGGAGTTTGATTGGCCTTTCACCCCTAACCACAGGTCATCCCCCAGGTTTTCAACCCTGGTGGGTTCGGTCCTCCACGACCTCTTACAGCCGCTTCAACCTGCCCATGGCTAGATCACTCCGCTTCGGGTCTTGAGCGCGCTACTAAACCGCCCTATTCGGACTCGCTTTCGCTACGGCTTCCCCACACGGGTTAACCTCGCAACACACCGCAAACTCGCAGGCTCATTCTTCAAAAGGCACGCAGTCACGACCCACCAAGTAAACTTGATGAGCGACGCTCCCACGGCTTGTAGGCACACGGTTTCAGGTACTATTTCACTCCGCTCCCGCGGTACTTTTCACCATTCCCTCACGGTACTATCCGCTATCGGTCACCAGGGAATATTTAGGCTTAGCGGGTGGTCCCGCCAGATTCACACGGGATTTCTCGGGCCCCGTGCTACTTGGGTGTCTCTCAAACGAGCCGTTGATGTTTCGACTACGGGGGTCTTACCCTCTACGCCGGACCTTTCGCATGTCCTTCGCCTACACCAACGGTTTCTGACTCGTCTCACAGCCGGCAGACTGTGAAAGAGAGATCCCACAACCCCG
>NZ_JBHXTO010000278.1:0-4582 GCF_042677425.1 Streptomyces sp. NPDC127119
TATTTTTGCCTGCTGTTACCCGGATGGGGCCCCGCACCAGGATGGGGGGGGGCCCCATCGGCGTCGTAAGCGCTCCTCAGCCGAGCAGGCCGCCCACGAGCCCGGACTTGCCGCCGGACCCTCCGGAGCCGCCCGTGCCGCCTCCGGAGCCGGTGCCGCCGCCCGTGCCCGTACCGCCGCCCGTGGTGCCGCCGCCAGAGGAGGACGGTCCCGCGGTGGTGGCGGGCGCCTGCGGGGGCGCCGACTGCTGCGGCGGGGCCTGGTTCGAGCCCTGCGTCTGGCTGGGCTGGCCCGCGGTGGCGCCGGCCGTCTCACGGGCCGTCGCGCCGGGCGAGGTCGCGGCGCCCGACGGGCTCGCCGAGGTCGCGCCGCGGGTCGGCGAGTCGGCCGACGCCGAGGGGCTCTGCTTGTCGCGGCGCGCTCCGGGTTCCTGCGGGAGCGCGGAGCCGGGCAGTTCGTTGCGCGGGGCCTCGCCCGGTCCGGGGACGACCACGCGGTCGGAGTCGCGGACGGCGCCGCCGAGCATCGACCCGATGAGCAGCGTGAGTCCGACGACGATCGCCGCGACGAGCGCCCCGCGCCGCAGTACGCGACGGCGCAGTTCCCAGATCTCGGCACGCGGCCCGAGGGTGCGCCAGGCCTCGCCCGCGAGGCGGCCGTCGATGGAGTAGACGGGGGCACCCGCGATGATCAGCGGCGACCAGGCGGCCAGGAAGATGATGTCCGGCGCGTCGTAGACGGGAACGGACTTCCAGCTCACGGTCAGCAGCAGTGCCGCCGACAGCAGCGCGCCGACGACCGCCGCGACCCGCTGCCACAGACCGAGGACGGTGAGGACGCCGACGATCACCTGGAAGAAGGCGATGAGGAGTCCGGAGCCGACGGGGTGCTGCAGCGCGAACTCGCGCAGGGGCTCGGCGAGTTCCCAGGGGTGCAGCGAGTTGAGCCACTTGACCATGGAGCCGCGCTTGCCGCCGTCGAAGTAGACGGGGTCGCAGAGCTTGCCCATGCCGGCGTAGATGGAGATGAAGCCGAGGAAGACGCGCATCGGGAGCAGGACGACGCCGAGGTTCATCCGGCGGCCGGGGTAGTAGCCGTGCCGGACGGGGGCGGCTCCGTGCCGCTTGAGCGCCCCGTCGTCCTCGTCCCGGTAGTCGTCGTCCTCGTAGGAGTCGTCCTCGAAGTCGCCCTCCGCGTACGGGGGTTCGTCGAGCTCCTCGTAGGCGCTGCCCGCGCTGCGCAGTTGCTGCGGCAGGAGGCGGGTCTCGGGGCCGCGGACGGTCGGGGTCTCGACGGTGGCGTCGACGTCGAACCCGGCGGGTCCTTCGCCGTCGACACGCGGGATGACCTGGGTCGCGCCGCCTTCGCCCGCCGGTGCCTCGGCGCCGTGGCGCAGGCTCGTGCTCCGCACGGCCTGCAACAGCCGGGTGGCGCCCGTGTCGTCAGGGGCGGACTTCCCGCTCCAGACGACGGGCGCGCGGCGCCGGGTGCCTGCGGCGGTGCCGACGACGGGGGTGCGCGCGGTGTCGCCGCCCGAGCTCAAGTTCCGCGCGCCACGCGGGGACTGGGCCCGCGGCGCGGTGTTCAGCTGCACGCGGAAGCTCGCATGATTGACGATGACCTGCGCCGGATCGCTCGGCACCTTCACCATGCTCAGCGCGGGAGCGTCGTCGAATCCCAACGAGCTGTCCCCCGTGGGTGTGCGGGGTGTTCTGGTGTCCACACTCATCTAACCGAGTGACGTGTGTTTAGGACACTGCTTTGACTCGCCCGATCTGTCCGGACCCCGTCAAGATCAACCCGGGCCCCGTAAGGGGCGCGGGGAACTGCGCGACCAGCCCCCACGCACCTTCAGCCGAACGACGACCCGGCGTCAGCCGATCCCCGAATCAGGCCCGCTTGCGCGCTGCCTCGTACAGCACAACTCCCGCAGCCACACCGGCGTTCAGCGACTCGGTCCCGCCCGGCATGGGAATCCGTACGCGGAAGTCACAGGTCTCCCCCACCAGCCGGGACAGCCCCTTCCCCTCGCTGCCGACGACGATGACGACGGGCCCGCCGAGGGCCTCCAGGTCACCGACCTCGGCCTCACCGTCGGCGGCGAGGCCGACCACGACGAGCCCGGCCTTCTTGTACGCCTCCAGCGCCCGCGTCAGATTGGACGCGCGGGCGACGGCCGTACGGGCGGCCGCACCGGCGGACGTCTTCCACGCTCCGGCGGTCATCCCCGCCGCACGCCGCTCGGGCACGACCACGCCGTGGCCGCCGAACGCGGAGACGGACCGGACGACGGCACCGAGGTTGCGCGGGTCCGTCACGCCGTCGAGGGCGACGATCAGCGGGTCCACGCCCTGGTCGTACGCGGCGGCCGCGAGGTCCTCCGGGTGCGCGTACTCGTACGGCGGGACCTGGAGGACGAGACCCTGGTGGTTGAGCCCGTTGGTCATACGGTCCAGCTCGGGACGCGGGGCCTCCATGAGGTGGATGCCGCCGCGCTCCGCGGCGAGCTGCAGCGCTTCGCGCACCCGCTCGTCGTTGTCGATGAACTGCTGGACGTACAGCATCGTCGCGGGTACGCCCTCGCGCAGCGCCTCGACGACGGAGTTGCGGCCGACGACCATCTCGGACGTGCCCTTGCCGCCCCGGCCGCCGCGCGGCGAGGGCTTGCGCACGAGCTGCTTGGCCTTGGCGCCGGCGATGCGGTTCTTCTTGTGTCCCTTGCGCGCCTCGGCGGGCGGGGTGGGTCCCTTGCCTTCGAGGCCCCTGCGTCGCTGGCCGCCACTGCCGACCTGCGCGCCCTTCTTGCCGGACATGCGGCGGTTGTTAGCGGCCATGACCTACCTGTCTGTGTGAAGACGTACGGATGGACGTACGGGTGTACGTCTATGCAGTGTGCCGCCCGGACACCCGGACGGCACAATCGATCAAGAAATGGTCAGCGCGGGCCGAGGGTCCAGCGCGGTCCCTGGGGGCCGTCCTCGATGACGAGCCCGGACTGGTTGAGCTGGTCGCGGATGGCGTCGGCGGTGGCCCAGTCCTTGCGGACGCGGGCGGACTCGCGCTGCTGCAGCACCAGCCGTACGAGCGTGTCGACGACTCCGTGGAGGTCCTCGCCGCGGTCGCTCTCGCCCGCCCAGCGCGGGTCGAGCGGGTCGAGACCGAGGACCGCGAGCATGGCCCTGACCTCGGCGAGCCGGGCGACGGCCGCTTCCTTGTCATCGGCGGCCAGTGCGGAGTTCCCCTGGCGGACCGTGGTGTGCACGACGGCGAGGGCCTGCGGGACCCCCAGGTCGTCGTCCATCGCCTCGGCGAACGCCGGCGGCACCTCGGCGGCGGGCTCGACCGGCCCCCCGGCCTTCTCCACCACGCGCTGCACGAAGCCCTCGATCCGGGCGAACGCCGACTCGGCCTCGCGCAGTGCCTCTTCGCTGTACTCGATCGTGGAGCGGTAGTGCGGGGTGCCCAGGTAGTAACGGAGCACGATGGGCCGCCACGCCTTGACCATCTCGCTGACGAGCACGCTGTTGCCGAGCGACTTCGACATCTTCTCGCCGCTCATGGTCACCCATGAGTTGTGCACCCAGTAGTGCGCGAACTCGTCGCCGAAGCCGACGGCCTGGGCGATCTCGTTCTCGTGGTGCGGGAAGATCAGGTCGATGCCGCCGCCGTGGATGTCGAACGCGGCGCCCAGGTACTTGTGGGCCATCGCGCTGCACTCCAGGTGCCAGCCGGGCCGGCCGCGTCCCCAGGGCGTCTCCCAGGACGGCTCGCCGGGCTTGACGGCCTTCCACATGGCGAAGTCCCGCGGGTCCCGCTTGCCGGTCTCGCCGTCCTCGGCGGGCTGGCGCAGCTCGTCGAGGTCCTGGTTGGACAGGGAGAGGTAGCCGGGCAGGGACCGTACGTCGAAGTAGACGTTCCCGTCGGCCTCGTACGCGTGACCGCGCTCGATGAGCCCGCGCATCATCTCGACCATCTCGGTGATGTGACCGGTGGCGCGCGGCTCGTACGTCGGCGGGAGGCAGCCGAGTGCCGTGTAGCCGTCGTTGAAGGCGCGCTCGTTCTCGTAGCCGATCGCCCACCAGGGCCTGTCCTGCTCCGCGGACTTCCTGATGATCTTGTCGTCGATGTCCGTCACGTTGCGGACGAACGTCACGTCGTAGCCGCGGTACTCGAACCAGCGGCGCATGATGTCGAAGTTGAGGCCCGACCGGATGTGGCCGATGTGCGGGGCCGCCTGCACCGTGGCGCCACACAGGTAGATCGAGACACAACCCGGCGTGATCGGGGTGAAATCGCGAATCTGCCGGGCGCTGGTGTCGTACAGGCGAATAGTCACCACACCAGGGTAGTGGGCGGTGACCAGTGCCCCGCGACCCTTGTCCCGCATGGGACACGTATTCGTGACATCTGTGCCGCGTCGATGACGTCATGGGCGTTTTCCTCGCCCCCGCCGCCCCTACCCGTTCCCGTCACTGACCCCCGGTCCTCAACCGCCGGACGGGCTGAAACGCTTTCAGCCCGTCCGGCGTTTGAGGACGAGCGCGAAGCGCGATACGGGGGGCGAGGGGGCGCAGCCCCCATG
>NZ_JBHXTO010000279.1:0-4571 GCF_042677425.1 Streptomyces sp. NPDC127119
TCGGTGTCGTTTGGTGAGGCGCGGATTCGGCTGGTGAAGGATGTGGGGTCGGCTGAGTTCTGGGTGCGGCATGTGCGTGAGGCGGTGCGGTTCGCTGCTGATGTGGGCCGGCTGCGTGAGGAGGGTGTGAGCCGGTTCCTGGAGATCGGGCCGGATGCCGTCCTGACGACGATGGTGCGGCAGAGTGTCGATGATGCGGTGGTGGCCACGGCCACACTGCGTCGTGACCGTCCCGAGGCGGTCACGCTGCTGTCGGCCGTGGGACGGCTCCACGCGACCGGTGTACCCGTGGACTGGCAGGCAGTGCTCGCCGGACGCGGAGCCCGGCAGGTGGACCTGCCGACCTACCCGTTCCAGCGGCGGCGCTTCTGGCTGATCGACGAGACGACGAACGCGGATCCGGCGTCCATGGGGCTGGGAGCGGCACGCCACCCCTTGCTGGGCGCCACGGTCATGATGGCGGACTCCGACCAACTGGTCTTCACCGGGCGGCTGTCGGTCGGCTCGCAGCCATGGCTCGCCGACCACGTCGTGGACGACGTCACCGTCTTCCCGGGCACCGGCTTCGTCGAGCTGGCCGTCCGCGCCGGGGACGAGGTGGGCTGCGGCCGTATCGAGGAACTCGCCGTCGAGACACCACTGGTGCTCCCGGAGCGCGGTGGTGTCGCCGTTCAGGTCGTGGTCGGGGCCGCGGACGGATCGGGCTGCCGTTCCGTGACGGTGTACGCGCGCGACGAGAACGCCATCGACACGCCGTGGACACGGCATGCGACAGGACTGCTGGCCGCGAGCGTGACCGACGGAAGCGCGCTGACCCAGTGGCCGCCGTCCGGTGCCGAGGCGGTCGACCTGGACGGCTTCTACGGCCGGCTCGACGAGGCGGGCCTCTCCTACGGCCCGGCCTTCCAGGGGCTGACAGCCGCCTGGCGGCTCGGTGACGAAGTGTTCGCCGAGGTCAGCCTGCCCGAGAACGTGGATTCAAGCGCCTTCGGGCTGCACCCGGCAGTCTTCGACGCGGCGTTGCGCGCGTTCGCGCTGACCGGGGGCACCGAGAACGACGCGGCTCTCCTGCCGTCCGCCTGGCGAGGCGTGGAACTGCACGCGTCCGGCGCGAGTGCGCTGCGCGTCCGGGTGACCCGCCGCCACGACGCCGAGGTCACCCTGGCGGTCGCCGACGCGACCGGCGAGCCCGTCGCGTCGGTGGAATCCCTGACACTGCGTCCGGTCTCGGCTCTGGGGACTCCGCACACCGACTCGCTCTTCCGCGTCGACTGGACGCCGGCAGAGGCGAACGGATCCGTGCTCGCGCCCGCGGACCTTGACGCGTCCATGGACGTGGATGCCTCCGTGGAGGTGTTACGGGTCGGTGGCTCGGGGGTGGCCTCGGCTGTCGCCCGGGTTCTGGAGGCTCTGCAGTCGGCCGTGTCGCGCGTGGTGGTGGTGACGCGGGGTGCGGTGTCGGTGGCGGGTGAGGACGTCACCTCTCTGCCGGGTGCTGCGGTGTGGGGGTTGGTGCGTAGTGCGCAGTCGGAAGACCCAGGGCGCTTCGTGCTGCTGGATCTGGCCGCTGCCGACACCGACGTCGATACCGATACCGATACCGATGCCGGTACGGGCCTCGATGTCGCTGCGGGCTCCGATGTAGAGCGGGTCGCGGTGGCGCGGGCCTTGGCGGTCGGTGAGCCGCAGGTCGTGGTGCGCGGGGGCGCGGTGTATGTGCCGCGGCTGGTCCGGATGCCGGCGGCGAGTACGGGAACTGGTTCCGGGCCGGTGCCGTCGTCGGTGTTCGGTGACTCGGTGTTGGTGACGGGTGCTTCGGGTGCGTTGGGTGGGTTGGTGGCCCGGCATTTGGTGGCGCGGCACGGTGTGGAGCGGTTGTTGTTGGTGAGCCGGCGGGGTGCGGATGCGCCTGGTGCGGTGGAACTGCTTGAAGAGTTGACGGCGCTGGGTGCGCGGGTGGAGTTCGCGGCGTGTGATGTGGGGGATCGTGAGGCGCTGGCGGGTGTGTTGGAAGGTCGCTCGCTGAGTGGTGTTGTGCATGCGGCGGGTGTGCTGGATGACGGGTTGATCGGTTCGTTGACGCCGGAGCGGTTGGAGCGGGTGCTGCGTCCCAAGGCGGATGCCGCTTGGTATCTGCATGAGCTGACACAGGAGATGGACCTGTCGGCGTTCGTCCTGTTCTCCTCCGCGGCCGGCGTCCTGGGCGTCGCGGGTCAGGGCAACTACGCCGCTGCCAACGCCTTCCTCGACGGGCTCGCCGCGCATCGGCGGGCCCAGGGCCTGGCCGCCCAATCCCTCGCCTGGGGACCCTGGAGCCAGGCAGCCGGCATGGTCGGCACCCTGAACGAAGCCGACCGGTCCCGCATGGAACGGGGTGGCATCCTCCCGCTGTCCAACCGCGACGGACTCGCGCTGCTGGACGCGGCCGCGCGAACGGACGAGGCTGCCGCGATCCCCCTCAAGCTGAACCTCGCGGCGGTTCGCGCCGGTGGTTCCATACCGGAGGTACTGCGCGGTCTGATCCCCGTCGTCACGCGTGGCACGGCCCGGACCCGCACGGACGCGGACGGCATCCGCCAGCGGCTCGCGGGCCTCACCGAGAGCCGGCGGTTCGACATGCTGCTGACCCTGGTCCGTGCGCAGGCCGCCATGAACCTCGGCTACACCGGACCGGAAGCCGTCGGCCCGGACCGTACATTCCGCGACCTGGGTGTCGACTCACTGGCGGCCATGGAACTGCGCAACGGCCTCGGCGGGGCGACGGGACTGAAGCTTCCGGCCACGCTCGTCTTCGACTACCCCACCCCCGCCGTCCTCGCGCGCCACCTGCTCGACGAGATCTCGGGCACCGTGAACACGGACCACGTCACGGCAGCCGTGACGTCGGCCGACGACGACCCGATCGCCATCATCGGCATGGCGTGCCGTTACCCGGGGGGAGTGGCCTCGCCGGAGGACCTGTGGCGGTTGGTGGCCGACGGGACGGATGTCGTCTCGGGCTTCCCCACCGACCGGGGCTGGAACCTGGAGCGGCTCTACGACCCCACCGGCACCCGTCCGCAGACCAGTTACGTCAACCAGGGCGGATTCCTGCACGACGCGGCTCAGTTCGACCCCGGATTCTTCGGGATCGCACCGAACGAGGCGCTCATGATGGACCCGCAGCAGCGGCTGTTGCTGGAGGCGTCCTGGGAGGCACTGGAGCGTGCGGGTATCGACCCGACGACGCTGAAGGGCAGTGACACCGGCGTCTTCACCGGGATGACGTATCACGACTACTCCCACAACAGCGCCACCGGTGCCATCGCCTCCGGCCGGGTGTCCTACGTCCTCGGGCTCGAAGGCCCGGCGGTGACGATCGACACGGCGTGCTCGTCCTCGCTGGTCGCGCTGCACTGGGCCGCCCAGGCGCTGCGGTCGGGTGAGTGCTCGCTCGCCCTCGCCAGCGGCATCACGGTGATGGCCACGCCGGAGAACTTCATCGAGTTCAGCGAACAGCGGGGACTGTCGTCCGACGGGCGGTGCAAGTCGTACGCGTCTGCGGCCGACGGCACCGGTTGGGGCGAGGGTGTGGGCATGTTGCTGGTCGAGCGGTTGTCGGATGCCCGGCGCAACGGTCATCCGGTGCTCGCGGTGGTCCGCGGTACCGCGACCAACCAGGACGGCGCGAGCAACGGTCTGACCGCCCCCAACGGTCCCGCTCAGCGGCGGGTGATCCGGCAGGCGCTGGCGAACGCCGGTCTGACGGGTGCTGATGTGGATGTGGTGGAGGGGCATGGCACGGGTACGACGCTGGGTGATCCGATCGAGGCGCAGGCCCTGTTGGCCACGTACGGTCAGGATCGTCCTGAGGGTCGGCCGTTGTGGCTCGGTTCGATCAAGTCGAACATGGGTCACACGCAGGCGGCGGCCGGTGTCGCGGGCATCATCAAGGTGATCGAGGCGATGCGGCATGGTGTGATGCCGCGGACGTTGCATGTGGATGAGCCGACTCCGCAGGTGGACTGGGAGGCGGGTGACGTCCGGCTGTTGACCGAGGCGCGTGAGTGGCCGGCTGAGGGTCGTCCGCGTCGTGCGGCGGTGTCGTCGTTCGGGATCAGCGGAACCAACGCCCACGTCATCATCGAAGAAGCACCTCCCGCCCCCGACGAGCCGTCGGTCGTGACGGTCACGGGCCCTGTCGCGTGGCCTCTGTCGGCCGACGGCCCGGAAGCATTGCGCGACCAGGCCGCGCGCCTCCTCGCCCATGTGCGGGACGAGCCGGAGGCGAGTGCCGTGGACGTGGGTCTGTCGTTGGCGACCGGTCGCGCCGCTCTCGCACACCGAGCGGTGATCGTCGCGGACGACCGTCCCAGCCTCCTCGAAGGCCTCACCGCGCTGACCGACGGGAAGCCGTCCCCGTCCGTGCTGGTCGGCACGGTCACCGAGGGCAAGTTGGCGTTTGTGTTCACTGGGCAGGGGAGTCAGCGGCTGGGTATGGGGCGGGAGTTGTATGAGGTGTTTCCGGTGTTCGCGGATGCCTTTGACGAGGTGTGTGCGGCGGTGGGGCTGCCGTTGAAGGACGTGGTCTG
>NZ_JBHXTO010000280.1:0-4260 GCF_042677425.1 Streptomyces sp. NPDC127119
CATCGGCGGCGTCCGCTTCCCCGCCATCGGCGAACTCCCCTACCTCCTCACCCTCGCCGGCCACGGCTTCTACTGGTTCCGCCTCCGCAAGGACGCCATCTAGGACCGAGCCCCGACGGGCAGGTACAACGGACGGCGGGGCGGTTTCCCCCGCCCCGCCCTGGGCACGCAGTAGTAACACCCCGACTCCGGGGAAAGGACGCGACGCCATGTCCGAAGCCGTCACCCACTCAGTGCCCTCCGCTTCGACAAGCCCCGGCCTTCTCGCGTCCCTCGACCCACTGCTTCGCGAGTGGCTTCCACGGCAGCGGTGGTTCGCGGGAAAGGGCCGTCCCGTCACCGGGTTCTCCCTGGTCTCGGCGACCGAGGTGCTGCCACTGAACTCCCGACTGGGCCTGCTCCATCTGCTCGTACGGGCCCATCAGCCGCTCGTGCCCACGCAGAGCGCGCCCGCGTATCCGGCCGACTGCTACCAGCTGCTGCTCGGTGTGCGCGAGACACTGCCGCCACGGCTGGCACCCGCGCTGATCGGCCATCCGACGCAGGGGCCACTGGCCGGGCTGACCGTGTACGAGGCCCTGCACGACCCGCGGCCCGCCGATGTCCTCCTGGAGGCCCTGCGGGAACGGGCGCAGATCGGTGAGCTGCGTTTCGAGCGGGACATGGCGCAGGAGATCCGGGGCGACCTGGTGCCGCGCCTGGTGACCGCCGAGCAGTCGAACTCTTCCCTCGTCTATGGAGATACGTTCATCCTGAAGCTCCTGCGCCGGATCGTGCCCGGGATCAACCCCGATCTGGAGCTGCCGCTGGCGCTGGCCCGCGAGGGCTGCGCACGGGTGCCGGCACCGGCCGGCTGGATGCTCGCGGATCTGACCGCCGACTCCCCCGGCCCCGCCCCGGGCCCGCCCGGTGACCCGTACGTCCTGGGTGTCCTGCAGCCTTTTCTCCAGGGCGCCTCGGACGGCTGGGACCTGGCCCTGCGCGAACTGGCCAAGGGCGAGGACTTCGGCGGTGCGGCGCGGGCGCTCGGCCGGGCCACGGCCGAGGTGCACACCGCGCTGGCCCGTGCGCTGCCCGAGGTGACCATGGGACACGCACAGATGGAGCTGCTGGTGGAGGGCATGACCGAGCGGCTGACCGCGGCCGTCCAGACCGTGCCCTCGCTGCTGCCGTACGCGCCCGGTCTGCGGTCCGCGTTCGACGCGCTCGCCGATCTGGCGGGCGAGGGGCAGACGTGGACGGCCCAGCGGATCCACGGGGACCTGCATCTGGGCCAGTGTCTGCGGTCGCCGTCCGGCAGCTGGTCGCTGATCGACTTCGAGGGCGAGCCCTCCAAGCCGCTCGCCGAGCGGCGCCTGCCCCAGCCGACCGCACGGGACGTGGCCGGCATGCTCCGCTCCTTCGACTACGCCGCGCACTCGCTCCGGACGGAGGGAACCCAGGTGTCCGCCGTGCCCGGCTGGGCCGACGCCTGCAGGGCCGCGTACTGCTCCGGTTACGCCGAGGCCGGCGGCCGTGATCCGCGTACGGACCCGGTGCTGCTGCGCGCGTACGAGACCGACAAGGCGATCTACGAAGTCGTGTACGAGGCACGGCACCGGCCCGACTGGCTGCCCGTGCCGATGGCGGCAGTCCGCCGGCTGGCCCTTCCCGAACCGTCCTGACCGCCCCGACCGAACCGCCCCGCTCCACCTCTCACTGTGCCGAGGAGGCTCCGCCCGTGACGCCCCGCCCGAACCCGCCCGCCAAGAAGCCGAAGAGCTCGAAGGCCAAGGCCAAGGCCGCCGACAAGGCCGCAGACAAGGCCAAGGTCACCGGCAAGGCCGCCGACAAGGCGAAGGTGACGCCGGCGGTGGAGGAGGTGCGGTCCGACATCCAGGCCGACGCACGGGCCGAGGCCGTACAAGCCGATGTGCGGGCCGAGGCCGTGGAACCCGCGCCCGTGGAGCCCGCGCCCGTCGTGCCCGTGCCGGCCCAGGAGCCCGTCCAGGAGGTACGGTCGCTGGCCGTGCTGGACCGGGCCGACCGGGAACGGCTGCTCGGGGGCGCGCACCATGATCCGCACGCCGTGCTCGGGGCGCATCCCGTGCAGGACGGTGTGGTCTTCCGGGTGCTGCGGCCGTACGCGCTCGCCGTGACCGTCGTCGCCGAAGGACTGCGGGCCGAACTGCACGACGACGGGGACGGGTTCTTCTCCGCCGTGCTGCCGCTGCGGGAGGTGCCGGAGTACCGGCTGACGGTGGAGTACGAGGGCACGGTCCAGGACGTCGAGGACGCGTACCGCTTCCTGCCCACGCTCGGTGACTTCGATCTGCACCTGTTCGGGGAGGGTCGCCACGAGCAGCTGTGGACGATCCTCGGCGCGGAACCGATGGAACACCAGGGCGTGCCCGGCACCCGCTTCTCGGTCTGGGCGCCGAACGCCCGCGGGGTACGGATCTCGGGGTCGTTCAACTTCTGGGACGGCACCGCGTTCCCGATGCGCTCGCTGGGCTCGTCCGGGGTGTGGGAGCTGTTCGCCCCCGGTGTGCGGGAGGGAGAGCTCTACAAGTTCGAGATCACCCGCCCCGACGGGACGAAGACGATGCGGGCCGACCCGATGGCACGGCGCACGGAGCTGCCGCCCGCCACATCGTCCGTGATCCACGCCTCGCGCCACGAGTGGCAGGACGAGGAGTGGATGGCACGCCGGGCCGACCGCCCCGCGCACCAGGCCCCCTTCTCGGTCTACGAACTCCACCTGGCGTCCTGGCGACCGGGCCTGACCTACCGGCAACTGGCCGAGCAGCTGCCCGTCTACATCTCCGACCTCGGCTTCACCCACGTCGAGCTGATGCCGGTCGCCGAGCACCCCTTCGGCGGCTCCTGGGGCTACCAGGTCACCGGCTTCTACGCGCCCACCGCCCGGCTCGGCACCCCCGACGACTTCAAGTACCTCGTCGACGCGCTGCACCGGGCAGGCATCGGCGTGATCATGGACTGGGTGCCCGCGCACTTCCCGCGCGACGAATGGGCGCTGGCCGAGTTCGACGGACGGCCGCTGTACGAGCACGAGGACCCGCTGCGGGCCGCGCACCCCGACTGGGGAACCCTCGAATTCGACTACGGGCGCCGCGAGGTGCGCAACTTCCTGGTCGCCAACGCCGTGTACTGGTGCGAGGAGTTCCACATCGACGGACTGCGCGTCGACGCGGTCGCCTCCATGCTCTACCTCGACTACTCGCGCGAGGCCGGCCAGTGGACACCCAACGTCCACGGCGGCCGGGAGAACCTCGACGCCGTCGCCTTCCTCCAGGAGATGAACGCCACCGTCTACCGGCGCGAGCCCGGGGTCGTCACGATCGCCGAGGAGTCGACCGCGTGGGACGGCGTCACCCGGGCCACCCACCACATCGGGCCCGGCGGCTTCGGCGGGCTCGGCTTCGGCCTGAAGTGGAACATGGGCTGGATGCACGACTCGCTCGACTACGTCTCCCACGAGCCGGTGCACCGCAAGTACCACCACCACGAGATGACGTTCTCGATGGTGTACGCGTACAGCGAGAACTACGTCCTGCCGATCTCCCACGACGAGGTCGTCCACGGCAAGCGGTCGCTGGTGTCCAAGCTGCCCGGTGACTGGTGGCAGCAGCGGGCCACCCACCGCGCCTACCTGGGCTTCATGTGGGCCCACCCCGGCAAGCAGCTCCTCTTCATGGGCCAGGAGTTCGCCCAGGGCGCCGAGTGGTCCGAGGCGCACGGGCCCGACTGGTGGCTCCTCGACCCGTCGTACGGGGCCGAGGCCGACCACCGGGGCGTACGCGATCTCGTCCGCGACCTCAACGGGGAGTACCGGCGGGTGCCGGCGCTGTGGGAGCTGGACACCGATCCCGCCGGGTTCGGGTGGGTCGCCGGAGACGCCGCCGAGGACAACGTCTTCGCGTTCCTGCGCTTCGGGGCGGACGGGGTGCCGCTGCTCGCGGTCTCCAACTTCTCACCGGTCGTACGGCACGAGTACCGGCTCGGGGTGCCCGACGATGTGCCCGCGTGGCACGAGGTGCTGAACACGGATGCGGGGCGGTACGGCGGGGGTGGCGTCTCGAACGCCGACCCCGTGAAGCCGGACGATCAGGCGTGGCACGGCCGCCCTGCCAGCATCCGCGTGACGCTGCCGCCGCTCTCGACGCTGTGGCTGCGCCCGGCGTAGGCCCGGGTTTTCTCGCCCCCGCCGCCCCTACCCCTACCCGTCCACGACTCGGGGGCCAGCCCCCCAAACCCCGG
>NZ_JBHXTO010000281.1:0-4211 GCF_042677425.1 Streptomyces sp. NPDC127119
GAGGCGCGTGAGTGGCCCGAGGTGGACCGCCCCCGCCGGGCCGCCGTCTCCTCCTTCGGTATCAGCGGCACCAACGCCCACGTCATCATCGAACACCGGCCGGCCGACGCACCCGCCATCCCCGAGCCCGTCACCCCCGAGCCCGATGAATCCACCACCCCCGCCCCGTGGCTGCTCACGGCACACGACCCGTCCGCCCTGCGTGCCCAAGCCGCCCGACTGCGCACGCTCGTCGACGACACCGGCGCCCACCCCGCGGACATCGGCCACTCCCTCGCCACCACCCGCGCGGCCCTCGACGAGCGAGCCGTGGTCCTCGGCACCACGAAGGACTCGTTCCTGGCAGGGCTCGACGCCCTCGCACGGGGAGCGGAGAGCCCCCACCTCATCACCGGAAACGCGTCCGGCGCGGGCCGTACCGCGTTCCTGTTCACCGGGCAGGGTGCCCAGCGTGCCGGCATGGGCCGCGAACTCCACGGCTCCTCGAAGGTGTTCGCCGCCGCCCTCGACGAGGCCTGCGCGGCCTTCGAAGGTCACCTCGAACGCCCTCTGCGCGACGTCCTGTTCGCCCCGGACGACAGTGCCGACGGAGCACTGCTGCACCGGACCGCGTACACCCAGCCCGCCCTCTTCGCCGTGGAGACGGCCCTGTTCCGGCTGCTGGCCCACCACGGACTGCGCCCCGACCTGCTCGCCGGACACTCCATCGGTGAACTGACCGCGGCGCACGCCGCAGGAGTGCTCTCCCTCGACGACACGGCCCGGCTCGTCGCCGCCCGGGGCCGGCTGATGGAGTCGGCCAGGGCCGGCGGGGCGATGATCGCGATCGAGGCGGAGGAGGCCGAACTCGCCGACGATCTCACGGAGTTCACCGGACGACTCACGGTCGCCGCCGTCAACGGCCCCACCGCGCTGGTGATCTCGGGCGACGGGGACGCGGCCGGACTGGTCGCGGAACGCTGGCGCGCCAAGGGGCGCAGGACCCGCGGGCTTCGGGTCAGCCACGCCTTCCACTCGCCCCACATGGACGAGATCCTCGACGAGTTCCGCACCGTCGCGGGCACGCTCACCTTCCGCCCGCCGCGCATCCCCATCGTCTCCACCCTCACCGGTGAGGTCGCCGAGGCAGCCACCCTCGCTTCCCCCGACCACTGGGCCGCCCAGATCAGAGGCACCGTCCGCTTCCTCGACGCCGCCCGCACCCTTGAACGGCGCGGCGCCACCGTGTTCGTCGAGGTCGGCCCGGACGCCGTCCTGACGTCCATGGTGCGCGACTGCCTCACCGGTGAACCCGCCACCGTCGCCCTGCTGAGGGCCGGCCGGCCCGAGAAGCAGACCCTGGCCACGGGCCTCGCGACGGCCCTCACGCGGGGCGCCCCGCTCGACGCCGCGTCGTTCTTCCCCGGCGGACGCCGGACCGAACTGCCGACGTACGCCTTCCAGGGCGCGCACCACTGGCTTCCGCAGGCCACCACCGACGTCGGTAGCCTCGGGCTCGACCGCGCGGACCACCCGCTGCTCTCCACGGAGCTGGAACTCGCGGGCAGCGAAGGCCTCGTCCTCACCGGCCGTGTCGGACTGGGCAGCCACCCCTGGCTGGCCGACCACGCGGTCGCCGGCACGGTCCTGGTGCCCGGCACCGCCCTTCTCGAACTGGCCCTGACGGCAGGCACGCGCCTCGGAACGGAACGGGTCGAGGAGCTGACCCTGGAAGCCCCGCTGACGCTGCCGGAGAACGGGGCCGTGCGGATCCAGGTCACGGTGGACGCGCCGGACGACACCGGTACGCGGGCCTTCGCCGTGCACGCCCGCGCCGGTGCCGGGCCGGAGGAGCGCCTGCCGTGGACCCGGCACGCCTCAGGCCTCCTGGGCGTCACGCCGACGCCCGCGGCCGAGGACCCGATGCCGTGGCCGCCGCCGGCCGCGTCGCGCCTGCCGCTCGACGGTGTCTACGACCGGCTCGCCGGCCTCGGCTACGGTTACGGCCTTGCCTTCCAAGGGCTCACCGACGCCTGGCAGGCGGGTGAGGACCTGTACGCCGAGGTGTCCCTGCCGGCCGAACAGCACGCGGACGCGGGCCGCTTCGGCCTCCACCCGGCGCTCTTCGACGCGGCCCTCCACCTGCTGGTGCTGCACGTCGGCGAACGGGCGGGCGGCGCGGCGGCCGACACCGTCCGGCTGCCCTTCTCCTGGAGCGACACCGTCCTGCACGCCGCCGGGGCGACGACCTTGCGGGTCCGTATCTCCCCGGCGGGCACGGACACCTTCTCGCTCACCGCCGCCGATCCCTCGGGCCGGCTCGTGGCAGAGGTCGGTTCGCTGGTCCTGCGGCCGGTCGCCCGCGACCTGGTGGGCCCCGCCGACACCGGTCGCGACGCGCTGTACGACGTGGAATGGACGACTCTGCCCGACCTCGCGGGGACACCTGACACGCTGCGGTTCGCTCATGCGGAGAACGGCGGACTGCCCTCCGTCCCCGAGGGCGCGAACCCGGCCGACGTGGTCGTCGTCACCGCCGGGACCTTCGACGCGACGGACACCCGGACCGACCCCGCGGAGGCCGCTCACATGACGGCGGCGCGCACACTCCGCCTGATCCAGAGCTTCCTCGCCGACACACGGTACGCGGGCGCACGGCTAGTGTTCCTCACCCGGGGAGCGGTCGAAGCCGTACCCGGGGAGGGCGTCACGGCGCCGGAGTCGTCACCCATGTGGGGGCTGGTCCGCACCGCACAGTCCGAACACCCCGGCCGCATGCTCCTCGTGGATGTGGACACGGACGTACAGACAGGGGAGAACGGCGGCCCGGACGCCGCGCAGGCACTCGTGTCCGCCGCCCTGGCCACCGGCGAGCCGCAAATCGCCCTACGAGAAGGCCGGATGACGGCCCCCCGGCTGGCGCGGGCCGCCGCGCCAGCCGCCGTTTCCCCCGCGGGCACCGGAACGGCGCCCGCCGTCTCCGAGGGCACCGTCCTGATGACAGGCGGCACCGGCGGGCTCGGCGCCCTCATCGCCCACCGGCTGGTGGTGGAGCACGGGGTGCGCAGTCTGCTGCTGGTGAGTCGTCGGGGAGGGGATGCCCCGGGTGCTGATGAACTCGCGGCGTCTTTGCGGGAGTTGGGTGCCGAGGTGGAGGTGGTGGGGTGTGATGTGACGGATCGTGTCGCGGTGGAGCGGTTGCTGGGGCGGTTCTCACCGCAGAACCGGTTGACCGGGGTCGTCCACGCCGCCGGAGTCCTCGACGACAGCACGGTCGAAGCACTGACGCCAGAGCGGTTGGACGCCGTGCTGCGGCCCAAGGTGGACGCGGCCTGGCATCTGCACGATCTCACCCGCGACATGGACCTCGCCCACTTCGTGCTCTTCTCCTCCGTCTCCGGCCTGCTGGGCACGGCTGGCCAGGCCAACTACGCGGCGGGCAACGCCTTCCTCGACGCGCTGGCCGCCCACCGCCGGGGCCTGGGCCTCCCCGCCGTCTCACTCGCCTGGGGACTGTGGGGCGGGACCCACGGCATGGGCGGCACCCTCGCCGACGCGGACCTCGCCCGCTGGAGCCGTACCGGCATCAAGCCGCTCGAACCGGCGCGGGGACTCGCGCTGTTCGACGCGGCCCTCACTGACGCCGCTCTCCCCGGCGCCCGCGCCCTGCGTGCCCCGGTGGAACTCGACCTGCCCGCCGTCCGCGCGCTCACGGACCCGCCGGCCCTGCTGCGCGGACTCGGTGGCACCCCACGCCGTCGCGCAGCGGCGAGCACCGGCCGGGCCGTCGGCACGGACTGGGCCGGGGAGACGGCCCGACTCCCCGAGGACCGGCGCCGCGAGGTCGTGCGGGACCTCGTACGCGACACCGTGGCGGCCGTCCTTGGCCACGCCGACGTCACCGCACTCGACCCGCGACGTGCCTTCAAGGAGCTCGGCTTCGACTCCCTCGCCGGAGTGGAACTGCGCAATCGGCTGAACCGCACCACCGGACTGCGGCTGCCCACCACCGCCGTCTTCGACCACCCCTCGACACAGGCCCTCGCCGACTACCTCGGCTCCCTCGTTCCCGGGAGCGATCCGGCACCCACCGAATCGGGGACGCGCACACCGGCCCTCGGCACCTACGCCGATGAACCCATCGCGATCGTGGGGATGGCGTGCCGGTATCCGGGTGGGGTGGCGTCGCCGGAGGATCTGTGGCGGTTGGTGGAGGCGGGGACGGACGCGGT
>NZ_JBHXTO010000282.1:0-4167 GCF_042677425.1 Streptomyces sp. NPDC127119
GGGGTGGCCGGGCCCCCGGCCACCCCGTCGCCGCTGCGCCCCAGTGCCTCAGTGGTGGAAGCCCGTCGCCGCCTCCTTGTCCCTCGTCAGGGGCCGCGACTGGCAGCGCAGTTCGGGCAGGAGGCGGGCCAGGTCCTCCAGGAACAGCTGGGCGAGGTCGGAGGAGAAGCCGTTGCGGCACACCACCCTCAGCACGGAGAGGTCCTCACGGTGGGCGGGGAAGGTGTACGCGGGCAGCAGCCAGCCCCGCTCCCGCATCCGCCGGGACACGTCGAAGACGTCGAACGCCGTGACGTCCGGGGCCGTGGTGAACGCGAACACCGGCAGCTGATCGCCCCGGGTGAGGAGCCGGAACTCGTCGAGGGCCCCGATCCGTTCCGCGAGCCCCATGGCGACGTCCCGGGTCGTCTGCTGGACGGCCCGGTAGCCCTCCCGGCCCAGCCGCAGGAACGTGTAGTACTGCGCCACCACCTGGGCGCCGGGCCGGGAGAAGTTGAGCGCGAAGGTCGGCATGTCGCCGCCCAGGTAGTTCACCCGGAAGACCAGCTCCTCCGGCAGCTCGGCGGGCGAGCGCCACAGCGCCCAGCCGACACCCGGGTAGACCAGCCCGTACTTGTGCCCCGAGGTGTTGATGGAGGAGACCCGCGGCAGCCGGAAGTCCCAGACCAGGTCCTCGTCCACGAAGGGCGCCACCATCGCGCCGGACGCGCCGTCCACATGGACGGGGATGTCCAGACCCGTGCGCTCCTGCAACTCGTCCAGTACGGCGCAGAGTTCGGCGATCGGCTCGTACGAGCCGTCGAAGGTGGAGCCGAGGACGCCGACGACCCCGATGGTGTTCTCGTCGCACAGCTCGGCGGCGGCCCGCGGGTCGAGGTGGAAGCGGTCGCCCTCCATGGGCACCTGGCGGGCCTCGACCTCCCAGAAGTTGCAGAACTTGTCCCAGCAGACCTGCACGTTGACGCCCATGACGAGGTTCGGGCGGGCTCCCGGGTACCGGTCCGCGTTGCGCTTGGCCCAGCGGCGCTTGAGCGCCATGCCGGCGAGCATGCACGCCTCGCTCGATCCGGTCGTCGAACATCCGACGGCGGTGGCCGGATCCGGCGCGTTCCACAGCTCGGCGAGCATCGCCACGCATCGGCGCTCCAGCTCGGCCGTGCGCGGGTACTCATCCTTGTCGATCATGTTCTTGTCGCGGCACTCACCGAGCAGTATGTCGGCCTGCGGCTCCATCCAGGTGGTGACGAAGGTCGCCAGGTTGAGCCGGGAGTTGCCGTCCAGCATCAGCTCGTCGCGCACCAGCTGATAGGCGGTGGAGGGCGTCAGAGGTCCGTCCGGCAGTCGGTGCTGGGGCGGTGCCTCGGTCATGCCGCCGACCGGATTCGCCTCTCCGTAGAAGGGGTTGACGGTCGAGGGGTGCTCGTCGGACTTCGCGGGGCCTTTGTGGAGCGCCATGATGCCTCCGGTCGTCTGGGCGGGGCCCAGGGGGTCGAGAAGGTCCAGGGCTCCATGGTGGGCCACCTCCTCGCCAAAATCGGGTAAAGCCGACATCGCGCGGGGTGGTTTTCCTGCTTGCACCTCACGTGACGTGAGGCGTCAGCCTGGACCGCGTACCGAAAAGGCCGAAGAAGAGGCCGAGAAAGAGGCCGAGGAAAAGGCCGAAAAGGAGGAGGCGGAGGCCATGAGCCACCCCGTGGGACAGGTCGCCGCTCTCGCCGGAGTGACGGTGCGGACGCTGCACCACTACGACGAGATCGGACTGCTCGTGCCGAGCGGTCGCAGCCACGCGGGCCACCGGCGTTACAGCGACGCCGACCTCGACCGGCTGCAACAGATCCTCTTCTACCGGGAGCTGGGGTTTCCGCTCGACGAGGTCGCGGCCCTGCTCGACGATCCGACGGCGGACCCGCGCGCGGAACTGCGCCGGCGGCACGACCTGCTGACCGCCCGGATCGAGAAGCTGCAGAAGATGGCCGCGGCCGTGGAGCACGCCATGGAGGCACGCACGATGGGCATCAACCTCACACCCGAGGAGAAATTCGAGGTCTTCGGCGGCAAGGACCCCGAGGAGCACGCGGAGGAGGCCGAGAGCCGCTGGGGCGGCACGGAGGCGTACGCCGAGTCGCAGCGCCGCGCCGCCCGCTACGGCAAGGACGACTGGAAGCGCATGCAGGCCGAGGTCACCTCCTGGGGCGGGCGCTACGACGCCCTCATGGCGTCCGGCGAACCCGCCACGGGGGAGTCGGCCATGGACATGGCCGAGGAGCACCGGCTCCACATCACCCGCTGGTTCTACGAGTGCACGTACGACATACACCGGGGGCTCGGCGAGATGTACGTGTCCGACGAACGGTTCAAGGAGTTCTACGACTCCATGCGCCCGGGGCTCGCCGAGTACCTCAGGGACGCGATCACGGCGAACGCGGCGCGGCACGAGGTGTAGGGCGCGGCACGGGAACAGTGGCCGGCACGGGAACAGTGGCCCGGTAAGGGAACAGCGCCCGGTAAGGGGCGTCCGCAATGGCGGACGCCCCTTACCGCCCCTTGCCGAAGGGATGCGCTACTCCTTGACCATCACCACGGCCGTGCCGTACGCGCACACCTCCGTGCCCACGTCCTGCGCGTCCGTCACGTCGAAGCGGAACATCAGCACGCCGTTGGCGCCCCGTGCCCTCGCCTGCTCGACGAGCCGTTCCATGGCCTGGTTGCGGGTCTCCACCAAGGTCTTGGTGAGGCCCTTCAGCTCGCCGCCGATCATCGACTTCAGCCCCGCGCCGATCTGGCTGCCCAGATGTCTGGAGCGGACGGTCAGCCCGAAGACCTCGCCGATGACCTGCTCGACCCGGTAGCCGGGTACGTCGTTCGTCGTCACGACCAGCACGTCGGACTGGGGGCCCTGACCGCCGCCGTATTCTTCGATACCCATGGCTCACAGCTTTGTCCCAGTCGGGGCACAGTGCATCCTGTAGGAGCCGGTGGAACCTGGTCACATCGTGGCGCGTTGATAACTTTGGTCGGCCACACCTTCGCCCGCCGCCGCATCCACCACCCTCAGGAGCCCGGAAACGTGACGACGCTTGCCCTTGGCCCAAGCTGGTTGGATCCGGACTACCTGCTGGACTCGTTCGGTATCTGGGGCCTGCTCCTGATCGTCTTCGCCGAGTCGGGCCTGCTCATCGGCTTCTTCCTGCCGGGTGACTCGCTGCTGTTCACGGCGGGCATGCTGATCACCGCCGGCACCCTGGACTTCCCGCTGTGGGGCGCCATCGCGCTGATCTGTCTCGCCGCGATCCTCGGCGACCAGGCCGGCTACATGTTCGGCAAGAAGGTCGGCCCGTCGCTCTTCACCCGGCCGGACTCCCGCCTCTTCAAGCAGGAGAACGTCGCCAAGGCGCACGAGTTCTTCGAGAAGTACGGCCCGAAGTCGCTGGTGCTGGCCCGCTTCGTGCCCATCGTGCGCACGTTCACGCCGATCATCGCCGGCGTCAGCGGCATGAAGTACCGCTCGTTCCTGATCTTCAACGTGATCGGCGGCGTCCTGTGGGGCGCGGGTGTCACGGCGCTCGGTTCCTGGCTCGGCAGCATCGAGTTCGTCCACAAGAACATCGAGCCGATCCTGCTCCTGATCGTCCTCATCTCGGTGGTCCCGATCATCATCGAGTTCCTGCGCGCCCGCGGAAAGTCCAAGAAGAACGCGGCGAACGGCTCGCAGGACGAGCCCCGGGCCGGCCACGCCCAGCAGGCGGCCCCCGTCATGGACGACCGCACGGCCCAGCTCCGCCAGATCCCGCAGCCCCACCAGAACGGCTACGACCAGCAGTACGACCCCCGGCACGGCCAGGACCAGGGCTACGGCGACCAGGGCCAGCAGCAGTACGACCAGTACGGCAACCAGGACCAGAACCAGGACTACTACCAGCAGCAGCCGTACGGCCAGGACCAGAACTACGGCGGGCAGCAGTACCAGCACCCGCAGGGCTACGGGCAGAACGCCCAGCAGTACCCCGAGGACCAGCAGCAGTACCAGCAGGGCCAGCCGTACCAGCAGCAGTACCCGTACGGCCAGGACTACGGCCGCAACTGATCAGCGCCCCCAGTTCCCCGCGCCCCTCAGGGGCGCGGGGCACAGCGCGCTCAGCCCCAGACGGCCGACAGCCGACATCTGCT
>NZ_JBHXTO010000283.1:0-4070 GCF_042677425.1 Streptomyces sp. NPDC127119
GGGCTGCGCCCCTCGCCCCCTTTGTCCTCAATCGCCGGACGGGCTGATTTTGAGCCCGTCCGGCGGTTGAGGACACAGTGACGGGAAGGGTAGGGGCGGCGGGGGCGAAGGAAAGTCTTTGGCGAGACGGCCCGTCTTGTCGTGCTGGTAGGTTCGGGCGCATGCCTCCCGACTCCAACCGCCGCAGCGAAAAGTCCCGCCGCGCGATCTACGCCGCCGCCCTCACCCTCGTCGCAGAGGTCGGCTACCCCAAAACCACCATCGAGGCCATCGCGGCCCGCGCGGGCGTGGGCAAGCAGACCATCTACCGGTGGTGGTCGTCGAAGGCCGAGGTCCTCATGGAGGCCTTCGTCGACCTGGGCGCCCAGGCGGCGGAGGCGGCCGGAGGCGGGGACTGGGCGGAAACGGACGGCATCCCCGACACCGGGGACCTGGAGGCCGACCTCAAGACCGTCCTGCGCGCCACCGTCGACGAGCTGAACGACCCGCGCTACGAGGCCCCGGCCCGCGCGCTCGCCGCGGAGGGCGTGGGCAACCCCGCCTTCGCGAAGGAGTTCGTCGCCACCCTGCTCCTGCCCTCGCTGGAACTGTACGTACGACGCCTGCGGGCGGCCCAGGACGCGGGCCAGGTGCGCGCGGACGTGGACCCGTACATCGCGCGCGACCTGGTCGTCTCGCCGCTCGCCCAGCGCTGGCTCCAGGGCACGGGCCCGCTCGACCACGCCGTCGCGGACAGGCTGGTCGAGTACGCCCTCTACGGCATCGCCCCTCGCTGACCCTGGCCCCGCCCCTGACCCTGACGCCGGCCCCAGGCCCGTACCCGTACCCGGGCCAGCCGTCCCGGGGCGTCCGTGATGATCCCGTCGCAGCCGAGCGCGAGGGCGCGGTCGCGCTGCGCCGGGGTCACCACCGTGTGCGCCCACACCCGGGGGATGCCGGACCGCACGGCCCGTACGAGATCGCGGTCCCGGGCCTTGTGGTCCACGTCCAGGACGTCCACGAACGGCCGCCATTGCGCGGGCCGGTCGGTACGCATCTGGTGCGCCGAACGCCACAGTTGCGAGAGCAGGCCCAGGCGGTGGGTGCGCAGCGCCACGGCGGGATGGTTGGAGTTGACCAGCACCGAACGCGTCAGACCGCGTTCCCTGAGCATGGCGGCGATGGCCCGCAGACTCCGCGGGTCCTTGGCCTCCAGCATCAGCACCACCCGCCCGCCGAACCGGTCCAGCACCTCGGCGAGCGTCGGCGGCCGTTCCGAGCGCCAGCTCCCGGGGAGCGTGTCCTTGGGGCGCAGCCGTACCCCCTGCCAGTCCCGCCGGTCGAGCGCGTGCACGGGCCCGCCCATGGAGGTCGTGCGGTTCAGGGTGGCGTCGTGCATGACCACCATCGTCCCGTCGCGCAGTATCCGGGTGTCCAGGTCGAGCACCTGGGCCGTCCCGCGCTCGTACGCCGTCATGAGGCCCGTCATGCTGTTCTCCGGCACCTCGCGGGCGCCGCCGCGGTGGGCCGTGTAGACGACGCGGGGCAGCGCCGACACCGTCAGGGGGCCGGGGCCCCATTCCAGAGGGGTGATCGCCCCGCTCTGTCCCACGAGAGCCAGTGACGTGAGACCGGCGATGCCCGTCAGCGCAGTCCGTGTGACCATGTCGACACCGTAGGCGGGCATATCGTGTCAAAGTACGCAATGACACTCGATCACTGCCCCGGGCGGGCATCACCCCACCTACCCCGGATGTGGGCTCCGGCCCCCCGGAGCGCAGGATGGTGGGAGCATGAGGCATGCTGTCCGCACAACAGCCAGGCGAGGGCAATATATGAGCGCAGAGATGGGCCGCCGCTCCGGCGGGCAGGGCAGGATCTCCCAGTGGTTGCGCGGTCGGCGCCCACGGACGGACGCCGCGGACGACTCCGCGAGCCGTGAGGAACTGCTGCTGGCCGCCGCCGGAGCCGGGCTGCCGCTCGCGCCCGCCGCCCATCCCTCCGCCTACCGGTGTTCGTGTGACCGCGTCGGGTGTCCGACCCCCGCGCGCCACCCCGTTTCCTTCGCCTGGCAGACGCAGTCCACGACCGACCGGGCGCAGATCGAGCGCTGGGCACGGCATCAGCCGCTCGCCAACTTCATCACCGCGACCGGCATGGTGCACGACGTGCTGGACGTGCCGCTGGAGGCCGGGCAGGAGGCGCTGGAGCGGCTGCTCGGCTCCGGGATCGAGGTCGGGCCGGTCGCGCTGTCCGGGGACGACCGGATGCTCTTCTTCACGGCGACGCGCGGTACGCCCGAGGACGAGGACGAGTGGTGGCCGTGCGAGCTGGACTGCCATCCCGAGACGATGGATGAGCATCCGGGGCTTCGGTGGCACTGCCGGGGGTCGTACGTGCTGGTGCCTCCGGCGCGGTTGCCGGGGGAGCTTTCCGTGGTGTGGGTGCGGGGGCCCGAGCATCCGTTGCCGGATCCGTTGTCCTTGCTGGAAGTTCTGACGGATGAATGTGCGCGGTACGCGGGGGTTGAGCGGGAGCAGATTGCTGCGTGGCCTTTGCGGGGGTGACTCCGTCCGGGGCGGTTGTTCGTCTGCGGGTGCGTCGTGGCTGGTCGCGCCGTTCCCCGCGCCCCTGAAAGCCAAAAGACTGCGCAGTTCCCCGCGCCCCTTGGGGGCTGCGCCCCCTCAAGGCAAAAGATTGCGCCGTTCCCCGCGCCCCTGGAGGCGATCGGTTACTCGCCCTTTGCCGCCGTCAGGCCCTGGATTCGGCTCAGGAATTTAATTCTTTGGTCCGAGGCCGACTTCGGGGGGTCCAGGACCGCCTGGTTGGAGATGGATTCCAGGGTCAGGGACTGCTTGGGGTCGCCGGTCATCAGGGCCTTCACGTCGACGTTGGTGACGTTGATCGGGACACCAGGGGCCGCCGTCTGCTTCTGGTAGTGGCGGGTCGTGAAGAAGACGAGGGCGCCGCCGTCCGCCGTGCGCAGGCCGACCGGGGCGTAGTCGCCGGACGTCAGCGGCTCATCGATGTACTGCTGGGCGAGCCCCGGACGCGCGGCGCTCTTCGCCCGGTCGGAGCGCCACTTCGTGGTGTGGGCGCCGTCCGCGAAGGTGCTGCCGCCGTCCTTGAGGTACGTCGCGTACTGCTGGGGCAGCTTCCCGGGGGCGACCGCCAGATCCGCCGCGTTCGCCGTGACCGGCTCGGCCCAGCCGTCCTTGTTCTTCTTGAACGTCGGTATCGCCTCGGCGGAGGAGATCGTCAGATACGCGACCTGCCACACCTCGTTCGCGTCGCCGCGGGTGAACACCATCAGCCAACGGTCCTCGGCGCGGCCCTTGTTGGCCTTCGAGTCGGTGACGAACCAGCGCGGCCAGCCGGCCTTCTCCGGGATCGTGAACTCGGTGTCGGTCAGCTTCAGGGGCACATAGTTGGCGTTGCCGCCCGGCTGGTTCTTGCCGCCGGCCTTCAGCTTCGCCCCGTCGATGTCCCCGAGGGCACCGGTGACCCGGTCCGCGTCCAGGGACGGGTCGTTGGCGCCGTTCGCCTTGTTGTAGGCGGTGGTGAAGTCCCGCAGGGCACGTGCGGCCTCGCTCTTCGTGGCCCCGGGAAGAATCTCCCGCTCCCCGTGCACCACCACGCACCCGCTCGCCGTCACCGTCAGCACGGTCACGGAGGCCGCCGTCAGCGCGCCGTGGCCAAGTCCGCGAGGCCTGCGAGGCCCAGGAGACCTACGAGGGCTGCGATCCCTGCTCATCGAGTCCCTTCACCTTCCCCGTCCCGAATCCCGGTTCGCGATCCCGGTTCGCGATCCCGATTCCCGATCCCGGTTTCCCGGAGGCGAACCCTACCGGGGCCGGGAACCGCCCGGGCGGCGGGATGACGTACCGCGCCCTCCGCGCGCCGGTCTCACGCCTCTTCGCGCACCGGGGCGGGGGACTTGGTCCCGCTTCTGCCGGACCGCGAGGGCGCCAGGAAGAACGCCAGCGTCGGCACCAGGTAGAGGACCCATACGGCGACTTGGAGGATGGTGGGGTCGGGTTGGAAGTTGAGGATGCCTTTGAGGAGGGTGCCGTACCAGCTGTCCGGGGGGA
>NZ_JBHXTO010000284.1:0-4068 GCF_042677425.1 Streptomyces sp. NPDC127119
GCCCCCTCACCGACGGGTGAGGGGGCGCGGCCGACGCGTCTTGGGGACTAGGAGGCGGCAGCCGCCACCTTCAGCTCGACGGTCAGGGTCGCGCCGCCGGTGGTGGTGATCCGCAGCAGGTACGTGCCCTCCGTGTCGTCCGCGTACAGCTTCGGCAGCTTCAGCAGGCCGTCCTTGCCGGTCTCCAGGCCCGCGAGGGTGCGTACCGTCTTGCCGTCGGCGTCCTTGAAGTACGGGCCCTTGTCGTTCTCGGTGGCGTCGTCCGCCGTCTTGATGAGCGTGGCGGTCGCGGCGACTCCGTCCGCGACGGCACCCTTGTAGGTGGCCTTCACCTCGACCTCGTCCGCGAACTCGGCGCCCGGGACACAGGTCAGCGCGGTGTCGGTGGTCCGGGCGAGGGCGTCGGCCTGGCGGGCGGTGACCGTCGCCGCGTAGTCGAGGCCCGAGACGGTGCGGCCGACGACGGTGGCGCGCACCTTGAAGGCGCCGGTCTTCTCGCCCGCCTTGAGGGCGGGCGCGGTCGCCACACCGGAGGCGTTGGTGACGACGGTCGCGACGCTCTCGCCGCCCGTGAAGGTCGTGTCGGTGTCGCCGGTGATCGTGAACCGGACCCGGACCTTCGCGACGGCCTTGCCCGCCTTGGTCTCCGTACGGGCGCTGATCTTCTCGGCGAAGGTGTCGCCCGCGGTCGCGGTGAGCTTCCCGGTGCCCGCGTCCTCCAGGTGGTCCACCGTCTCGGTGGGCGTGGGTGACGGGGGCGCCGGCGGCGTCGTGGTGGGCGGAGGCGTCGTGGGCGGGGTCGTGGCCGGCGGCTTCGGCTTCGGGCTCGTGGTGCCGCCGCCCGGGCTCTGGCTGCTGGGCGGAGTGGACGCCGGAGACGTCGGACCGGGGCTCGCGCCGCCGGTGCCGTTGTCGCTGCGGTTGGAGGGCAGCGAGCCCGTGCCGTCCGGGACCTCGTGAGTGCCCTTGCGGTAGTACTCCAGCCACGACAGGACGGTGTTCAGATAGTCCGTCGAGTTGTTGTAGCTGAGGATCGCGCGCCTGAGGTCGGCGCTGTCGGACAGGTCCCAGTTGAACCGGCACAGGTAGTGGCCGGCCGCGAGGGCCGCGTCGTAGATGTTGTTGGGGTCCTTCTTGCCGTCGCCGTTGCCGTCACGGCCCGACCACTCCCAGGTGGAGGGGATGAACTGCATGGGGCCCACGGCACGGTCGTGGGTGGTGTCCCCGTCGTACAGGCCGCCGTCGGTGTCGGTGATCCGCGCGAAGCCGACGCCGTTGAGGACCGGGCCGAGGATCGGGGTGATCGTGGTGCCGTTGGCGTCGACGTTGCCGCCGCGGGCCTGGCCGGACTCGACCTTGCCGATGGCCGCGAGGAGTTGCCAGGGGAGGTTGCACCCGGGCTTGGAACCGGCCAGCGACGTCTCGGCCTTCTTGTAGGCGTCGAGGACGGTCGCGGGTATGCCCGCTTCGGCGTTGCCTGCGGCACCGGGGGCGTCACTGCTCGCGCTGGGTGACGGTGTCGGGCTGTTGAGCGGCGGGAGGTCCGTGTAATAGGGCGAGTTGCCGGTCGCGCTGTCGTCGGCGTTCACATCGGGCGAGGGCTGGGAGTTGGCGTTCTGCCTGCCCTGGGGGGTGTCCGTGACACCCGGGGCCTGGGATGCGGACAGAGCCGCGACCGCGAGTGCGGCCACGGCGGTGGTCGCCGCCCCCTTGACGACTCGCCTGCCGAATTGCGCCGCCATTGCGTGAACCCCTCCCGTGGACGTCCGTCCGTGTTCCGCGCGTTCCCCTGCTGTCCGGTCGTGCGGCCGTATGCCCCCCATACGGCAACCCAGGCGACCCTACGACAACTTCTGCCGCGCAGACACCTGTTCGGAGCCGGTCTTCACCGGTTGGCCATATCCCGTTTGTCCTTCCCCTGCGGCTCCCCGCCATGCCGTGGAGCCGGGAACCGTTTCCGCATACCGGTCGTCACCGATCATGGAGCCCTTCGGTCCGGTCAACACTGTTCGCTTGGAGCCCAGTTGCCGTTCACACTCAGTCACGCCGCGGCCGTCCTGCCGGCGGTGCGCGCCGACGGGTCCGGACGGGGACGGCTGGTCCCGGCCGCGCTCGTGGCCGGTTCGTTCGCGCCCGACATGACCTATTACGCGGCGAGTGTGCTGCCGGAGGCAATGGAGTTCGGCGATTTCACGCACTCCCTCACCGGGGTGTTCACCTTCGACGTCCTGGTCGCCTGGGCGCTCGTGGGCGCCTGGCTGGTACTGCGGGAACCGCTGGTGGCGCTGCTGCCGCGGAGCCGGCAGGGACGGATCGGCGCCCTCCTGCGCTGCGGTGCGCCGCACGCCCGTCCGCGCCCCTCGCTCGCCCTGTGGTGGTACGTGTCCGCGGTGACCGGGGCGCTCACCCATGTCGTGTGGGACGCGTTCACGCATCTCGACCGGTGGGGCATGCGGGTCCTGCCCGTCCTCGGACGGGAGATCGCGGGCTCGCCCCTGTACTGGTATCTGCAGTACGGCGGTTCGGCGCTCGCGGCCGTGGTGATCACGGTGTTCCTGGTGGTGGCCCTGCGGCGGCAGCCCGACGCCGAACCGGTGGGGGTGCCCGTGCTCTCGGTACGTGACCGGTGGCTCGCGGGGGCCCTCATCGGCGGCTTCGCGGTGGTGGCGGCCGTGCAGCGGGCGACGCGGTGGTGGGACTACTGGGGGTCGCGGGCCGAGCCCTGGGAGCTGATTCCCACCGTGTGCTTCGGGGCGGGGGCGGGGCTGGCCGTCGGGTTCGCCGCGTACGCCGTGGCGGTCAGGGTGTGGCGTCCGGCTCCGGTTCGTCCCGGCCCGGCAGCGGCTCGTACGGAGCCGAGCCGTCCGATTCCTCGCTGAGCGGTGCCTCCGGCGTCTCCTGGATGAGCGAACGGTCGGGGCCGCGCCTCTGCCCCAGACCCCGGTGCACGACCTGGGCGATGCGTTCGATGGTGCGGACGCCGTACGCCTTCGTGGGGTTGTCGTGGGTCAGGACGACGACGCGCCAGCCGTGGGTGGAGCGGGGCAGCCAGCCGTTCTTCACCTGCGCCCTGAAGCCGCGCGGCATGCCCGCGGGGACGCCCCAGCGCTGGTCCGCGCGGGCCTCCGCGAGCAGTCCGAGGGCGCGGGTGAGGGAGCGGCCCAGGTTCTCGGCCCGCCGCAGCAGCCCCTCCATGATCAGCACCTTGGCGATGCCCGCGGAGTCGTACTGGCGCTCGCCCGCCCGTTCGCAGACCAGGCCCAGGTCGTCGCGCACGACCACGGAGACGGTGCCGCGCCCGGACGACAGCGCGGCGTGGATGTCGCGCGACAGGCGGGCGGCGAGGCCGGGGGCGTGGGGGGCGTGGCAGGTGGGGCCGTCAGGATCCGCGGGGTCGTCCGGCAGGAAACGGTGGCTGGTCGTGTCGGCCTGCCAGGGGCGGCCGTCGAAGGTGCCCGCCGGGAATCTGGGGGTGGCCGCGGTGGCCGAGACGGCGGAGATCGGGGTGAGGAGGGTGGAGGCGAGGGCTGCGACCAGGGCGGTGCGGCAGTGCCGTACGTGCGGTACGTATCGCGTGTTCCGTATGTGCGGTATGTGAGGACCCATGCCCGCATCCTGGCGGGGGCTCCGTTGGGGGGCGCCTGGTCGGGGTCCAGGCGGGTGACGGGGCCTGCGACCGGCCACGTTCCGACTGCGGGCCCGGCGGGGGCGGGCCGCGCAGTTCCCCGCGCCCCTGAAGGGCGAAGGACTGCCCCGCTGCCCGCGCCCTTGAAGAGCGAAAGGACTGCGCAGTTCCCCGCGCCCCCAAAGACAAAAGACTGCGCCGCTCCCCGCGCCCCTGAAAGACGGGGCTGCGCCCCTGTCTTTCGTCTCAGCGTGCACGAGACGGCCGACGCCAAGCCACCCCAGGGGCGCGAGGAACTGCGCGACCAGCCACGACGGACCCACACCAGCCTTCCGGCCCCCACCCAAACCCACCCGGGGGCGCGGGGAACTGCGCGGCCCACCCCCGCCGGGCCCGCAGGCGATATCCGGCCCCCCCCCCGGCCGACCCCGGGGCGCGGGGAA
>NZ_JBHXTO010000285.1:0-4066 GCF_042677425.1 Streptomyces sp. NPDC127119
GTGCGGGTTCGGTGGGCGTTGCTCGCGCCGTTCCCCGCGCCCCTTGGGGAGGGGCTGCGCCCCGTCCCACTCAGGGGCGCGGGGAACTGCGCAGTCTTTTGGCTTTGAGCCGCACAGGGGACGCGGCGCCCAGCCCTGAGCTTTCAGGGGCGCGGGGAACGGCGCGAGCAACCCCCACCGGGGCCGCAGGCAACGTCGGCGCTCAGACGGTGGCCAGCGCCGCGCGCAGCGCAGTGAGGCATGCGTCCACCGTCGCGGAGCCGGCCGCAGGCCCGTAGTGGTTGACCCGGATCATCTCCTTGGCCAGCACCCCACCCCCCGCCGCCAGCGGAAGGGAAGGATCGACGGCCAGCGCAGCCGCCACCACCGCCGACGCGTCCACCCCCGCAGGCGTCCGCAACGTCGTCGCGACCGGCGCCGCATCGGAGGCCTCGTACACGTACGGCTCAAGCCCGCCGCCCAGCGCGAGCGCACCCGCCCGCGTGGCCGCCGCGGCCGAAGCGTGCCGCGCCATCACGGTCTCCAGCCCCTCCGACTCGATGCGCTCCACACACGCTTCCAGCGCCAGCATCTCCAGCTGCGCCGGAGCGTGGAGGAGGACCTTGCGTCCGGCGTCGACCCACCGATCCTTCCAGTCCAGGAGGGAGAGGTAGGAGCGCCGGGGCGCGTGCGGGTTCGCGGCCATCCGCGCCCACGCCCGCTCGCTCACCGACACCGCCGAGACCCCCGCGGGCCCGCCCATCGCCTTCTGCGCCCCGATCACGCACAGGTCCACGCCCCACGCGTCCGGCAGCACCGGCTCGGCGCCGACCGAGGCCACCGCGTCGAGGTAGAAGAGGGCGCCGTGGGCCCGTACGACCTCGCCGATCTCCGCGACCGGGTTCGTGTTCCCGGTGGCGGCCTCCGCGTGCACGAGGGAGACGAAGTCGATCTCCGGGTGCTCGGTGAGAGCGTCGTGGATCTGCCCGGCCGTGACCGCCGTGTGGAAGGGGACGGCCAGGTCGTGCACGGTCGCGCCGCAGTCCCTCAGCCAGTCGCCGAACGTCTGCCCGTACGGGCCGGTGATCACGTTGAGAGCCGTCGTGCCGGGACCGGCCGCGCCGCGGATCGCCCCTTCCAGGGGAAGCAGCGCCTCGCCCTGCATGATCACGACGTCCTGCTCGGTGGAGAGCAGCCGCGCCACGCGGTCCTCGATCGCCGCGAAACGCGCGGCGCTCAGCGGCGCCAGGTCCAGGAAGGGATGGGTCACGGCGTTGCTCTCTTCACTCACGTTGCTCTGGACGCTCACGTTGCTCTCGTCACTCACTGGGTAGGCAGCAACGAGCGTAACCGCCGTCCCCGCAGTCGCCCACCGGTGACTTCCGAGGCCGGACAGCCCAGCGGCCATGGGATTGGTTTGAGAGCCTCAAACGAATCCTTATAATCAGCAGTCACAGTTTCCCCACAGGAGGTCTCCCCCGTGAAGATGGTCCCCGGGCGCCGAACCCGCATTCTGGCCGCCACCACCGCGACGGCCGGGCTGCTGCTCGTGTCCGGCTGCTCCTCGGACGACGACGGGGGCAAGAAGACCACCGCCAACGGGGTCGAGCTCGTCAAGGGCGGACAGCTCACCACCTGCACGCACCTGCCGTACCCGCCGTTCCAGTCGGAGATCGACGGCAAGGTCCAGGGCTTCGACGTGTCGCTGGTCGACCTGGTCGCCAAGAACCTGGGCGTGAAGCAGGAGATCCTCGACCAGCCCTTCGAGAACTTCAAGACCGGCGGATCCCTCAACTCCGGCCAGTGCGACCTCGCCGCGGCCGGTATGACGATCACCGACGAGCGCAAGAAGAACGTCGACTTCTCCGACCCGTACTTCGAGGCCACCCAGGGCATCCTGGCCGGCAAGAAGAGCGGCATCTCCTCCCTCGCGGACCTCAAGGGCAAGAAGGTCGGCGCGCAGGCGCAGACCACCGGCGAGGAGTTCGCGAAGAGCAAGGGCCTCAACCCGGTCTCCTTCGAGTCCTCGGACGCCCTCCTCAACGGTCTGCGCACCGGCCAGGTCAAGGCCATCGTCATCGACTACCCGGTCCTCCAGGGCTGGTTGAAGGACAAGGCCAACGCCGCCGCCTTCGAGGTCGCCGACAACATCAACACCGGTGAGGAGTACGGCTTCACCATGAAGAAGGGCAACACCAAGCTCCTCGAAGCCGTCAACAAGGCGCTGGCGGACGCGAAGTCGGACGGCACGTACAAGAAGCTGTACGAGAAGTGGATCGGCCCGTACGACGAGAACGCCGCCTCCGCTTCGCCCTCCGCCTCCTCATGACCGAGACCGACACCAAGGTCCAGCCCCGCAGGCGCGGTCTGACCAGGAGCCAGAAGCGGACCGTGTCCCGGGGCGTCCAGTACGCGGTGTTCGTCGCCGCGCTGGTCGCCCTCGGGTTCACGGCCGACTGGGGACAGCTGCGGAACCAGTTCGCCCAGGTCGACCTGGCCGAGCGGATGTTCCCGGACATCATCACGCTGGCGCTGAAGAACACCGTCCTCTACACGATGTCCGGCTTCGTCTTCGGCCTCGCCCTCGGCGTGGTCGTCGCCCTGATGAGGCTCTCCTCGGTCGGCCCGTACCGCTGGCTGGCCGGTATCTACATCGAGATCTTCCGCGGGCTGCCCGCCCTGCTGATCTTCATCTTCGTGGGCGTCGCCGTGCCGCTCGCGTTCCCCGGCACGGAGATCCCCGGCGGCACGTACGGCAAGGTCGCGCTCGCGCTCGGCCTGGTGGCCGCCGCGTACATGGCGGAGACGATCCGCGCGGGCATCCAGGCCGTCCCCAAGGGGCAGATGGAGGCGGCCCGTTCGCTGGGCTTCTCGCATGCGCGGGCCATGGTCTCCATCATCATTCCGCAGGCCTTCCGGATCGTGATCCCGCCGCTCACCAACGAGTTGGTCCTCCTCTTCAAGGACTCCTCGCTGGTGCTGTTCCTCGGGGTCACGCTGGAGGAACGCGAACTGTCCAAGTTCGGCCGCGACCTGGCCAGCGAGACCGCCAACTCGACACCGATCCTGGTGGCGGGCCTGTGCTACCTGCTGGTCACGATCCCGCTCGGGTTCGTCGTACGCCGCCTTGAGGCGAAGGCCGGGGAGGCCACCAAGTGAGCACCGAGAACAGTGCCGGCGACAAGAGCGGCACGCCGGAGATCCAGGTCCGCGGGCTGCACAAGTCGTTCGGCGACAACGAGGTGCTGCGGGGCATCGACCTGGAGGTCGGTTCCGGCGAGGTCGTGTGCGTCATCGGCCCCTCCGGCTCCGGCAAGTCGACCCTGCTGCGCTGTGTGAACCTCCTCGAAGAGCCCACGAAGGGGCAGGTCTTCGTCGGGGGTACTGAGGTGACCGACCCGGACGTCGACATCGATGCCGTACGCCGTCGGATCGGCATGGTCTTCCAGCAGTTCAACCTCTTCCCGCACCTGACCGTGACCGACAACCTGACGCTGCCGCAGCGGCGGGTGCTGGGCCGCGACAAGGCGGAGGCGGCGGAGGTCGCCGCCGAGAACCTGCGGCGGGTCGGGCTGTCCGAGAAGGCGACGGCCTACCCGGGCTCCCTCTCCGGCGGCCAGCAGCAGCGCGTCGCCATCGCCCGGGCGCTCGCGATGGGCCCCCAGGTGATGCTCTTCGACGAGCCGACCTCGGCGCTCGACCCGGAGCTGGTCGGGGACGTCCTCGCCGTGATGCGGATGCTCGCGGACGAGGGCATGACGATGATGGTCGTCACGCACGAGATGTCCTTCGCGCGCGAGGTGGCCGACCGGGTGGTCTTCATGGACGGCGGGGTCATCGTGGAGCAGGGGCCGCCGGCCCAGGTGATCGGCTCCCCGACCCACGCCCGCACCCGCCACTTCCTCTCCCGCCTCCTGGACCCGGCGATGGCGGAAGTGGACGACGCTCCGCGGAAGTCCCCGTAGAACCGGGGCCGCCACGTCGACCTGCGGGCCCGGTGGGGGTGGCCCGCGCAGTTCCCCGCGCCCCTAAAAGCCAAAAGACTGCGCCGTTCCCCGCGCCCCTGAAGGCGAAAGGCCGAAGACTG
>NZ_JBHXTO010000286.1:0-3602 GCF_042677425.1 Streptomyces sp. NPDC127119
GGGGGGGCGGCGCCGGGGCCACCCCCCCCGGCGGGGTTGGTGCGGGGGGGGGGGGGGGGCCCCCCCCCCCCCACACCGGCCGGGGACGGGGTTGGGGCGGCGGGGGCGAAAACTCCGCCCCCGCCGCCCTGCCCAAGGTGAGGTCAGTCCACTGACGGCTTTTCCCGACGTTCCGTGCCGCCGCCACCCTGGTTCCCGCCGCCCATGGGCCCGAAGTTGCCCATCGCGCCGCTCAGCCCCTTGAGGGCGTCACCGATCTCGCTGGGAACGATCCAGAGCTTGTTCGCGTCGCCCTCGGCGATCTTCGGCAGCATCTGGAGGTACTGGTAGGCCAGCAGCTTCTGGTCCGCGTCACCGGCGTGGATGGACTCGAAGACCGTACGGATCGCCTGCGCCTCACCCTCGGCGCGCAGCGCGGCGGCGCGGGCCTCACCCTCGGCGCGGAGGATCGCCGACTGCTTCTCACCCTCGGCGGTGAGGATCTGCGACTGGCGGATACCTTCCGCGGTGAGGATCGCCGCGCGCTTGTCACGGTCCGCGCGCATCTGCTTCTCCATCGAGTCCTGGATGGAGGTGGGCGGCTCGATCGCCTTGAGCTCGACGCGGTTGACGCGGATGCCCCACTTGCCGGTGGCCTCGTCGAGGACTCCGCGCAGGGCCGCGTTGATCTCCTCGCGGGAGGTGAGGGTCCGCTCCAGGTCCATGCCGCCGATGATGTTGCGGAGCGTGGTGACGGTGAGCTGCTCGATCGCCTGGATGTAACTGGCGACCTCGTAGGTCGCGGCGCGGGCGTCGGTCACCTGGTAGTAGATGACGGTGTCGATGTTCACGACCAGGTTGTCCTGGGTGATCACCGGCTGGGGCGGGAACGGCACGACCTGCTCGCGGAGGTCGATGCGGTTGCGGATCGAGTCGATGAACGGGACGACGATGTTGAGGCCCGCGTTCAGAGTCCGCGTGTAGCGGCCGAAGCGCTCGACGATGGCAGCGCTGGCCTGGGGAATGACTTGGATGGTCTTGATCAACGCGATGAAGACCAACACCACCAGAATGATCAGGACGATGATGATCGGTTCCATCGTGGCTCCCCGTACCCTTCTCCGCCTCGGTGCTTCCGGAAAATCTCGTGACTGCCGTGAAACTAGTGACTGCCGAAGATCTCGTAACTGTCGAAGATCTTGCTGGACGAGTGTGTCAGACCACAACTCGCCACGTGCGACGTTCCGTTCACTGGACGCTCTGGGAGGTCACACGACGATCGCCGTGGCTCCCTCGATCTCCACCACATCCACCTCTCGGCCCACCTCGTAGATGAGTGAGGCGTCGAGTGAGCGTGCGGACCAGATCTCGCCCGCGAGCTTGATGCGGCCTCCCGAACCGTCCACTCTCTCCAGGACGACGGCCTGTTTGCCCTTCAACGCGTCGATGCCCGTGGCCAGTTGGGGCCGTTGGGAGCGATGCCGGGCCGCCACGGGCCGTACCACCGCGATGAGCGCGACCGAGACGGCGGCGAAGACGACGACCTGGAGGACGACACCGCCTCCGAGCCCCGCGGTCACGGCGCCCGCGACGGCGCCGACGGCGAGCATTCCGAATTCCGGCATGGCGGTCACGACCAACGGGATTCCGAGCCCGGCCGCGCCGATCAGCCACCACACCCATGCGTCGATGTCGTTCACATGGTCATGGTAGGTCCGCAGGTCCCGTCCCCGACAGGGCGCACATCCGGTTGGGGCAGGTGTTCCGGGTCGTCAGGACAGGTTGGCCGGGAGCGGTGGGTCCGAACCGGTCGGTCAGGACAGCGGGAGGCCGTGGGCGGTCCAGCGGTCGCCGGCCTGGCTGACGACGAGCGGGAGGCCGAAGCACAACGAGAGGTTGCGGGAGGTGAGTTCCAGTTCCAGGGGCCCGGCCGCGAGCACCTTGCCCTGGCGGATCATCAGGACGTGGGTGAAGCCCGGGGCGATCTCCTCCACATGGTGCGTGACCATGATCATGGAGGGGGCGATCGGGTCGCGGGCCAGGCGGCCGAGACGGCGTACGAGGTCCTCGCGGCCGCCGAGGTCGAGACCGGCGGCGGGCTCGTCGAGGAGCAGCAGCTCGGGGTCGGTCATCAGCGCGCGGGCGATGAGGGTGCGCTTGCGCTCGCCCTCGGAGAGGGTGCCGAACCTGCGGTCCACGAACTCGGTCATGCCGAGGCGGTCGAGGAAGGCGCGGGCGCGCTGCTCGTCGATGTCCTCGTAGTCCTCGTGCCAGCCGGCCGTCATGCCGTACGCGGCGGTCAGCACCGTCTGCAGGACGGTCTGGCGCTTGGGAAGTTTCTCGGCCATGGCGATGCCGGCCACGCCGATGCGCGGGCGCAGCTCGAAGACGTCGACCTTGCCGAGGGTCTCACCGAGGATGGTGGCGGTGCCCTGGCTGGGGAAGAGGTAGCTGGAGGCGAGGTTGAGGAGGGTCGTCTTCCCGGCGCCGTTGGGTCCGAGGATGACCCAGCGCTCGCCTTCCTTGACCGACCAGGAGACCTGGTCCACCAGAGCCCGGCCCTCTCGGACCACGGATACGTCCTCAAGCTCCAGAACATCGCTCATGAGCGCGCTGTCTCCCATTGCAGTCTCGGCCGTCGCTGACGTCTGTGGACGCAGCCCCCAGGGAAAACCTACGCCACCGGTCGACCCGTCCATTCCATCGGCCGGTCCTTAAGCGGTTCCTTAAAGTGGGAGGCATGCTTTCGGAACCACGTTCAGGACGGTTGGCAGCATGGGGAAACGCACTGTTGGCCGGATTTGTCTCACCGGATGACGCGGTCGTCGCCATCGTCGGGGAGGACGCCGTGCACCGGGTCGCGGGGCTGCCGGGCGAGACGGGGCCCGTCGGGCTCTCGCTCGCGCTGGGGCGGCTGCGCACGCTCGGGGCGACGGGTCTGCGGGTCGCGCTGCCCGCGCCCGGGCATCCGCTCGGGCTGAGCGGCCCGCCGGATTTCAACGCGCGCGCCCTGGAGGCCGAGGAGGCCGTCGTCTGCCACGGGGTCGCTCTCGGCCTCGTACCCGAGGTGTACGAGGCCGGGCCCGACGGCGATGTGCATGTGGAGGTCGTCTGGCACTGTCTGCCGGTGCGCGAGGCGCCGCCCGCCGATGTGCCGTCCCTCGGGGAGGCGGAGCGGGAGCTCGCGGAGGCGTTGCGTGACGCGACGGAGGTGCTGTCGCGGCTCGATGTGGCGGGCTCGGGTCCGGTGGCCGAGGCGGCGATCGACGCGTACCGGGCGCGGGCGGAGCGGGACGGCGAGGTGCTCGCTCCCGGCTATCCGTCCAGGGCGGTGCGGGTGTTGGCGCTGTCCCAGCGTGTCGGGCTGCTGGTCTCGGTGGCGTACGGCAACGGGCCCGGCGGGGCCGTGAGCGCGTCGGAGATGGCCGCGCGCTCCGAGGCGCTGCGTCCGGTCGAGCGGACGGCCAGGCGGGCTCAGGTGGCGGCGTACAACGCGTTCGTGGAGGAGCGGGAGCGCGGGGTGCGCTGAGGACCGCGGCAGTCCCCCGGGGCGGCGGCCGGCGCGGCGGTCGCCGAGGGCCCCGGCACGGACGAGGGCCCCGCGGGCCGGGTGGTGCGCGGGG
>NZ_JBHXTO010000287.1:0-3555 GCF_042677425.1 Streptomyces sp. NPDC127119
CTTCCTTTGTACTCACCCTCTCGGGCTTTCCTCCGGGCGCTTCCCTTCGGTCCTGCTGTTCTACTGTTGTGCTTGTCTCGCTGTCTTGCGTTTCCGACTCTATCAGACCGTTTCCGGTTCCGATTTCCTCGGTGCTTTCCAGGCTTTCGCTTTCGCGTTTCCCTTTCCGGCGAGTCCGACTCTACCAGACCCTTTCAGGCCCGATTCCCAGTCGGTGGGATTTGCCTTTTGGCCTTGCGGCCTTTCGACATTCACTACGTTAGCCGATCCCCTCGGCAACTCATAATCGAGTTCCGCGAGTTCGAATTCAGGCATGCGGACATGCTGAATGGACCCTCGCTGAGAGGAAGTCGTAGGTAGTGGGTTGGCCACTTCCGGCTGCTGGCTGAACGCAGTACCCGGTTCAAGCGGCTCGGGCTACGTTACGTATCGCCCAAGGGCGAGTCAAGTTCGGCGGCGGCGAGGGGTATGGGCCCGATAGGGGCTCACCGTCGGGTCGTTGGTGATCCAATAGCGCCACGGGTGGACGCCTCCGTCGCCGGACACTCCGGTGCGCGGACCGTTGAGTACCTGGTCGGAGGTCACCGGGGTGCCGTGCAGGAGGCTCAGCGGTGAACTCTGCGAGGCGCATGCGTCCGTACCGTCGAGGGACCGGTCGACCCCCAGGGCCGTGGCCAGACGGGCCGGGCCTTTGGCCAGTTCTCGGTCGTGTCGGGCCGAAAGTCGACGTTTGCGCGCCAGTTCAACGCCTTCGGTGACCTCTCCCGCGCGGAGCAGGACCGCGCTCGCCCTGCCCTCCGGGCCACAGACCAGGTTCATGCAGTGCCACATGCCGTACGTGAAGTAGACGTATACGTACCCGGGCGGACCGAACATCACCGCGTTGCGGGCCGTGGGGCCGCGGAAGGCGTGGGAGCCGGGATCGTTCGGGCCGTCGTAGGCCTCGACCTCCGTGATGCGCAGCTCGATCGGGTCGGCCGAACCGTCCGGATCCGTACGTACGAGTACGCGCCCCAGGAGGTCGGGGGCGACCTCAAGTACAGGTCGGTCGAAGAACTCCCGGGCGAGGGGCGTACGGTCAGGGGCCGCGATCATGGCTTACGAGCGTACTTCACACGTGCGAGTGCGTGCGGGGTGGTCAGGGAGCGCCCGTCTTGCCAGGGTGAAGGCGCGGAACCGGACCCGGCTGGATCGCGTATGTATGGATCAAGGATCCGATCCGGACCGAACAACTACGGGGCGTTGCCCGAAAGAGGAGAAGACGATGGGGTTCAAGCGGCTGCTTGCGAGCCTGGGTGCCGGTGGGGCTTCGGTCGAGACGGAGCTGACCGAGGTCAACGTCGTTCCCGGTGGTGTCGTCCAGGGTGAGGTGCGGATCCAGGGCGGATCCGTGAACCAGGCGATCGAGGGTCTGTCGGTCGGGCTGCAGGCCAAGGTCGAGGTCGAGGGCCACGACGACCAGGAGTACAAGCAGAACATCGAGTTCACGAAGCTCTCGCTCGGCGGTGCCTTCGAGCTCCAGGCCAACGGCGTGCACGCGGTGCCGTTCGGTCTGGAGATCCCGTGGGAGACGCCGATCACGAACATCGCCGGTCAGTCGCTGCGCGGGATGAACATCGGCGTGACCACGGAGCTGGCCATCGCGCGCGCGGTGGACTCCGGTGACCTGGACCCGATCAACGTGCACCCGCTGCCGGCGCAGCAGGCGCTGCTGGACGCCTTCATCCAGCTGGGCTTCCGCTTCAAGAGCGCGGACCTGGAGAAGGGGCACATCCGGGGTACGCGCCAGAAGCTGCCGTTCTACCAGGAGATCGAGTTCTTCCCGCCGCAGCAGTACCGCGGGCTGAACCAGGTCGAGCTGACCTTCGTCGCGGACGACCGCGAGATGGACGTCGTCCTGGAGATGGACAAGAAGCCGGGTCTGTTCAGCGAGGGCAGCGACTCCTTCCGCTCCTTCCAGGTCGGACTCAACGACTTCCAGGGCACGGACTGGGCCGCGTACCTCAACCAGTGGCTGTCCGAGGTGGGCAGCCGCCGCAACTGGTTCTAGGACTTCCGGACCTGGCCGGTCCTAAGCTCGGGGCCAGACTTTTTCCGGAGCAGGAACCGATCAGGAGGTGCTGAGGTGACGGAGTCCACGAGGCCGCCGCTTCCCCATGACTTCCATCCCGTCGTGCCGTCCTTCACTGTCACGAGTGAGGACGTCGAGGCGGGTGGGACGTTGAAGGACGCTCAGGTCCACGCGGCCGGGAACACCTCGCCGCAGGTTCGCTGGGAAGGCTTCCCGGCGGGGACCAAGAGTTTCGCCGTGACGTGTTTCGACCCGGACGCCCCCACCGGGAGCGGTTTCTGGCACTGGGTCGTGTTCGACATTCCGGTCTCGGTGACGGAATTGCCGGCGGGCGCGGGCACGGGGAAGTTCGAGGGACTGCCCGAGGGGTCGGTCCAGGTGCGCAACGACTACGGGTCGAGGGACTTCGGGGGTGCCGCGCCTCCGGCGGGTGATCCGGCGCATCGGTACGTGTTCACCGTGTATGCGGTGGACCAGGAGAAACTCGGTCCGGACCCGGACGCCTCACCGGCCGTGGTGGGCTTCAATCTCCGGTTCCACACGCTCGCGAGGGCGCAGCTCGTCGCCGAGTACGCGGCTCCCGCGGAGAGCTGACCTTTCACTGAGTGTTTGCCCGCCCCTGGTCTTGGAATTGATCAGGGGCGGGCATTTTTATTGCGTTGTCCATCTCGGCGTGCCCGGCCAGAGTTGATCCACGCCCGCCAGGTGGTGGGCCGGTGCACATGGGAGGTGGGCTGGATGCGGGACACGCTGGTGCTGAACGCGAGCTTCGAGCCGCTGTCGACGGTGACGTTGAACCGAGCCGTCGTTCTGGTGCTGCAGGACAAGGCAGTCGTCGAGCAGGCCCACCCCGAACTGCGTATGCGCGGATCCGCGCTGGACATACCCGCGCCCCGGGTGATCAGGCTCTGCCGCTATGTACGGGTGCCGTTCCGAAGACAAGCACCGTGGTCGCGGCGGGGTGTGCTGGTCCGTGACCGTCACAAGTGCGCGTACTGCGGGCGGCGGGCGACCACGGTGGATCACGTGGTGCCGCGGGCTCAGGGGGGCCAGGACTCGTGGCTGAACACGGTGGCGTCCTGTGCCGAGGACAATCACCGCAAGGCTGCTCGGACGCCTGATCAGGCGGGGATGCCGTTGTTGCGGCGGCCGTTCGAGCCGACGCCGGCTGACGCGATGTTGCTGGCGCTGGGGCGGGATGATCTCGAAGCTCTGCCGGAGTGGCTTGCGCAGCCGGCGTGATTCGGGTGCGGGTGCGCTGTGGCCAGCCGCGCAGTTCCCCGCGCCCCTGAAAAGGGGCTGCGGCCCTGGGGATCTCAGCCCCTCCGGCGTTTGAGGAGCGGGGGTTCGGGGGCGGAGCCCCTGAGACAGGGACGGGAACGGGTAGGGGCGGGGGGGGGGGGAACAACGCCCCCCCCGCCCAGCCCGAAGTGTGGTTGGTGCAACGGAGGGTGTTGGGCCAGTAGGAGGGGGCCGCCCCCCAG
>NZ_JBHXTO010000288.1:0-3373 GCF_042677425.1 Streptomyces sp. NPDC127119
GCCGCGACCCGGGAAGCGCCGCTTCCGTTCTGCTACTCGCCGGTCGGGGTCGCCGCCGAAGCCGCCGTGTCCGCCGCCTGGGCCTTCAGGGCGCGTTCCACGCCCGAGCGGGACTCCGAGATCAGCCGGCGCAGTGCCGCGCTCGGCTCGGCCGAGGCCAGCCACTCGTCCGTCGTCGCCAGGGTGTCCGCGGAGACCTGCACCGTCGGGTAGAGGCCGACCGCGATCTGCTGGGCCATCTCGTGCGAACGCGAGTCCCAGACGCCCTTGACCGCCTCGAAGTACCTGTCCGTGTACGGGGCGAGCAGTTCACGCTGGCCGAACTGCACGAAGCCGCCGATCACGGCCTCCTGCAGGGCGTTCGGCAGCTTGTCGGACTCCACGACCGACGCCCAGGCCTCCGCCTTGGCCTCGTCGGTCGGGCGGGCGGCGCGGGCGGACGCCGCGTGACGCTCACCCGCGGCCGTCTTGTCCCGCTCGTACTCGCTGGTGATCTCGGCGTCGTCGAAGCGGCCCACCGCCGCGAGCCGCTGCACGAACGACCAGCGCAGCTCGGTGTCGACGGCCAGGCCCTCGACGGCCTCGCGGCCGTCCAGCAGACCCTCCAGGAGGTCCAGCTGCTCCGGCGTACGGGCCGTCGACGCGAACGCGCGCGCCCAGGCCAGCTGGTGGTCGCCGCCGGCCGCGGAGGACCGCAGGTGGGCCAGCGTGGCGTCCGTCCAGCGGGTCAGCAGCGCCTCGCGGGCGTTCGGGTCGGCGTACAGCTCGACCGCCGTCAGCACCTGGCGGTGCAGCGACTGCACGACGCCGATGTCCGACTCCTTGCCGATGCCGGACAGCACCAGCGAGAGGTAGTCGCGGGTCGCCAGCTCGGCGTCGCGGGTCATGTCCCAGGCCGAGGCCCAGCACAGGGCGCGGGGCAGGGACGCCTCGAAGTCGCCGAGGTGCTCGGTGACGAACGCGAGGGACTGCTCGTCGAGGCGGACCTTCGCGTACGACAGGTCGTCGTCGTTGAGCAGGATCACGGCCGCGCGCGGCTTGCCCACCAGCTGGGGCACCTCGGTCAGTTCGCCGTCCACGTCCAGCTCGATGCGCTCGCCGCGCACCAGCTTGCCGCTGCCGCCCTCCGCATCGTCCAGGTCGTACAGGCCGACCGCGATGCGGTGCGGGCGCAGCGTCGGCTCGCCCTTCGCGCCCGCGGGCAGCGCCGGAGCCTCCTGGCGGATCGCGAACGAGGTGATGACACCGTTCGCGTCCGTCTCGATCTCCGGGCGCAGGATGTTGATACCGGCCGTCTGCAGCCACTTCTGCGACCACGTGCCCAGATCGCGCCCGCTGGTCTCCTCCAGCGCGCCGAGCAGGTCGGACAGCTGCGTGTTCCCGTACGCGTGCGCCTTGAAGTACGCCTGCACGCCCCGGAAGAACTCGTCCTCGCCGACGTACGCCACGAGCTGCTTCAGGACGCTGGCGCCCTTGGCGTACGTGATGCCGTCGAAGTTGACGAGCACGTCGTCGAGGTCGTTGATCTGCGCCATGATCGGGTGCGTGGAGGGCAGCTGGTCCTGCCGGTACGCCCACGTCTTCATGGAGTTCGCGAACGTGGTCCAGGAGTGCGGCCAGCGGGAGTCCGGCGCGTACGCCTGGCAGGCGATCGAGGTGTAGGTGGCGAAGGACTCATTGAGCCACAGGTCGTTCCACCACTCCATCGTCACGAGGTCGCCGAACCACATGTGGGCCAGCTCGTGCAGGATCGTCTCGGCCCGCACCTCGTACGCGGCGTCCGTCACCTTCGACCGGAACACGTACTGGTCGCGGATGGTCACCGCGCCCGCGTTCTCCATCGCGCCCGCGTTGAACTCCGGCACGAAGAGCTGGTCGTACTTCTTGAACGGGTACGCGTAGTCGAACTTCTCCTGGAACCACTCGAAGCCCTGCCGCGTGACCTCGAAGATCGCGTCCGAGTCGAGGAACTCCGCGAGCGAGGGCCGACAGTAGATGCCCAGCGGGACACTCTGCCCGTCCTTCTCGTACACACTGTGCACCGAGTGGTACGGACCGAGGATCAGCGCCGTGATGTACGTCGAGATCCGCGGCGTCGGCTCGAACTCCCAGACGTCGTCCTTCGGTTCCGGCGTCGGCGAGTTGGAGATGACGGTCCAGCCGGAGGGCGCCTTCACGGTGAACTGGAAGGTGGCCTTCAGATCCGGCTGCTCGAAACTCGCGAAGACACGGCGGGCGTCCGGCACCTCGAACTGGGTGTAGAGGTAGGCCTGCTGGTCGACCGGGTCGACGAACCGGTGCAGCCCCTCGCCCGTGTTCGTGTACGCGCAGTCGGCCACGACCCGCAGGACGTTGCGGCCCTCCAGGATGCCCGCCAGCGCGATCCGCGAGTCCTTGAAGACCTCGGCCGGATCGAGGGAGTCACCGTTGAGGACGACCTCTTGGACGGCCGGGGCCACCAGATCGATGAAGGACCCGACGCCTGTCTCGGCCGAGTCGAAGCGCACCGTGGTCACGGACCGGTAGGTGCCGCCCTCCACCGCGCCGGAGAGATCGAGATCGATCTCGTACGAGTCAACGGTGAGCAGCTTCGCCCGCTGCTGCGCCTCTTCGCGGGTCAGGTTTGTGCCAGGCACGCGGTCATCTCCTCGTGATGGGTCAGTTGCGTCATCCTTCCACGGCGGCTGCGCGAGTGCGATGTCCGTTTCCCGCCGGTGTGCGTGGGGGATGCGGGGCCACCCTGGAGCCATGACCAGCCATCACGTACGGCCCATCGAACCCCATGCGTTGAAGGAACTCCGCGCGACGGACGACGCGGGCCTCCCGTGCGTCCCCTTCACCGACCCGGAGGGCGGGGCCCCGCTCCGCTGCTGCCTGCGGCGCAGTGAACCGGGGGAGCGCATCGCCCTCGTCTCGTACGCGCCGCTGCGGCGCTGGGCCGCGCGGACGCGTGCGCGGCCGGGCGCGTACGACGAACAGGGGCCCGTCTTCGTCCACGCCGAGGAGTGTGCGGGCCCTGACCTCGCCGGGCACCCCTTCGCGCGGCCGGGCGTTCTGCGCGTCCTGCGCCGGTACTCCGCCGAGGGGCACATCCTCGGGGGGCGGCTCCTGGAGATCCCTGACCAGCCCGACGCGGCACTGGACGCGGCCCTCACGGAGGCCTTCGCCGACTCCGAGGTGGCCCTGGTGCACGTCAGGGCCGTCGAGTACGGCTGCTACCTCTACGAGATCCGCCACCCCTGAAGAGCGGGGCCGCGCCCCCGGCTCGTTGTTTGTCCGCGGCCGGGTGGGGGCCGTTCGCGCAGTTCCCCGCGCCCCTCAAAACCGGGGCTGCGCCCCAGCTTTTGCCCCTTCAGGGGGCGCAGCCCCCAAG
>NZ_JBHXTO010000289.1:0-3294 GCF_042677425.1 Streptomyces sp. NPDC127119
TGTTTTTGTCCCCCGCGCGTGGGCGGTCGGGTTGGTTCGGGCGCGCCCGCCCCCCCCCCCCCCCGGGCCCCCCCCCCCCCCCCCCGTCCGGTGCACCGCCGCCTGGGGCCGCACACGGTGTGGGCCCCGCAGACCGGAGAACCTCATGGATATATCCACCAAGAACGACGCAGTGCCTCCCCCCGTCTCCCCACCCACCGAGGCCGAGCAGAAGCGCGCCGCCCGCGGGGCCACCCGGCCCGGCGACCGCATCTTCCTCGGCCTGTCCCGCGGGTCGGGCATCTTCCTTCTCGTGATCATGGCCGCCATCGCGGCCTTCCTCACGTACCGCTCCGTGCTTGCCATCAGCAAGGACGAGAGCAACTTCCTCACCACCATGGAGTGGAACCCGACCGCCGTACCGCCGAGCTTCGGCATCGCGGTCCTGGTCTACGGCACGGTCGTCTCGTCGATCATCGCGATGGTCATCGCGGTCCCGATCGCGGTCGGCATCGCCCTGTTCATCACGCACTACGCCCCGCGCAAGCTCGGCGGCCCCCTCTCCTACGTGATCGACCTGCTCGCCGCCGTGCCGTCCATCGTGTACGGCCTGTGGGGCGCCCTGGTCCTCGCACCGCACATGATCGGTCTCTTCGGCTGGCTGGACGACTACTTCGGCTGGACCGGCATCCTCGACTGGCAGGGCGGCGCACCGCGCTCGCTGTTCACCGTGGGCATCCTGCTCGCGATCATGATCCTGCCGATCATCACCAGCGTGAGCCGCGAGGTCTTCCGGCAGGCTCCGCTGATGCACCAGGAAGCCGCACTGGCCCTCGGCGCCACGCGCTGGGAGGTCATCCGCATGTCGGTGCTGCCCTTCGGCCGCTCCGGTGTCATCTCCGCCTCGATGCTCGGCCTCGGGCGCGCGCTCGGCGAGACGATGGCGGTGGCCACGGTCCTGTCCCCGAGCTTCGAGATCAACGCCAGCCTGCTCGACCCGGGCGGCGGCACCTTCGCCCAGAACATCGCCAGCAAGTTCAGCGAGGCCAGCGAGATGGGCCGTGACGCGCTCATCGCCTCCGGTCTGGTGCTGTTCATCATCACCCTGCTGGTCAACGGCGGAGCCCGCATGATCATCGCCCGCCGCGCGGAGTACTCGGGGGCCAACGCATGAGCCAGACCGTCAACGACCGGCGTCCCAGCACCCTGCAGGGCGCGACGCTGCCCAAGTGGAGCCCGTACGCGATCGCCGGCGGCTCGATCGCGCTGGGTCTCGGCATCAGCGCCGCGGCCGGACTGGACAGCAAGATCCAGTGGGGCCTGATGGCCGCGGTCTTCTTCGTGGCCGCGTCGTACGGCATCGCTGCGAAGGTCGAAGGCCGCCGACAGGCCAAGGACCGGGTGGCGACCAGCCTCGTCTGGGTCGCGTTCCTGCTCGCCGTCATCCCGCTGGTCTCGCTCATCTGGGAGACCGTCAAGCGCGGGGTGAAGGTCCTCGACGTCTTCTTCCTCACCCACTCGATGGGTCTGGTCACCGACACCGAGCCCGGCGGAGGCATCTACCACGCGATCCTCGGCACCCTTGAGCAGGTCGGCATCGCCACGGTGATCTCCGTGCCGATCGGCATCCTGACCGCCGTCTACCTCGTGGAGTACGGGCGCGGCAGGCTCGCCAAGGCCGTCACGTTCTTCGTCGACGTCATGACCGGCATCCCGTCGATCGTCGCGGGCCTGTTCGTCCTCAGCTTCTGGATCATCATCCTGGACATGGGCTACTCCGGGTTCGCCGGCGCGATGGCCCTGACCATCCTGATGCTGCCGGTGATCGTCCGCTCCACCGAGGAGATGCTCAAGCTCGTCCCGAACGAGCTGCGCGAGGCCTCGCTGGCGCTGGGTGTGCCGAAGTGGCGCACCATCATGAAGGTGGTCCTGCCGACGTCCATCGGCGGCATCACCACCGGTGTGATGCTCGCGGTCGCCCGCATCACGGGTGAGACCGCGCCGGTGCTCCTGCTGGTGTGGGGTTCGACCTTCATCAACACGGACCCCTTCGACGGTCCGCAGGCCTCGCTCCCCATGTACATCTACCAGCAGTACGCGAACAGCGGCGGCTCCGGCGCGGCGTACGACCGGGCCTGGGCGGCGGCGCTCACGCTGATCGCGTTCGTGATGATCCTCAACTTGGCGGCTCGCGGCATCGCCCGCTGGAAGGCCCCCAAGACCGGTCGCTGACGCGGCCACACAGCGACCAGTTTTCCCCCTCGAAAGAAGCAGTGATCCCCATGGCCAAGCGAATCGACGTCAGCGGCCTCAGCGCCTACTACAGCTCGTTCCGAGCCATCGAGGACATCTCGATGGCCATCGAACCCCGATCGGTGACGGCCTTCATCGGCCCCTCCGGCTGCGGCAAGTCCACCTTCCTGCGCACCCTCAACCGGATGCACGAGGTCACGCCGGGCGGACGCGTCGAGGGCAAGGTCATGCTCGACGACGAGAACCTGTACGGCGCCGGGATCGACCCTGTGTCGGTGCGGCGCGAGGTCGGCATGGTCTTCCAGCGTCCGAACCCCTTCCCCACGATGTCCGTCTTCGACAACGTGGCGGCGGGCCTGCGGCTCAACGGCAGCTACAAGAAGTCCGAGCTGGGCGACATCGTCGAGAAGTCGCTCAAGGGCGCGAACCTCTGGAACGAGGTCAAGGACCGGCTGAACAAGCCGGGGTCCGGGCTTTCCGGCGGTCAGCAGCAGCGTCTGTGCATCGCGCGGGCGATTGCGGTGGAGCCGAAGGTGTTGCTCATGGACGAGCCGTGCTCGGCGCTCGACCCGATCTCGACGCTGGCCATCGAGGACCTGATCGGTGAGCTGAAGGAGCGCTTCACGATCGTCATCGTGACGCACAACATGCAGCAGGCCGCGCGTGTCTCCGACCGGACGGCGTTCTTCAACCTGTCCGCGGTCGGGCAGCCGGGGAAGCTCATCGAGATCGACGACACCGAGCGGATCTTCTCGAACCCGTCCGTGCAGGCGACCGAGGACTACATCTCGGGGCGTTTCGGCTGAGCCGACGTCTTCGTCTTCGAGCCGGCGCCTCGCGTACGTCTCCCGGACCCCTCGCGGTGCTGCATGGCGGTGCCACCGCGGGGACCGATAGGGCCCGCTTCCCGGCGCTTGCGCCGGGGGGCGGGCCCGTTGGCTTTTTCTCGCCCCCGCCGCCCCTACCCGTTCCCGTCCACGCATGGGGCTGCGCCCCTCGCCCCCAGATCGCGCTCCGCGCTCGTCCTCAAACGCCGGACGGGCTGAAAGATGTCTTTCAGCC
>NZ_JBHXTO010000290.1:0-3252 GCF_042677425.1 Streptomyces sp. NPDC127119
GCGGGGTCACACCCGGGGGGCCGACGATACCCAGCAAATTACCCGCGGGCCCCCACCCCCCCCCCCGGCCCCCCCCCCCCCCCCCCCCGGGGCGCGGGGCCGTCGGCGTCCCCGGGGCGCGGCCGTTCCGCCACCTGCGGGAGCGTCGTGGCCGGTCGCGCAGTTCCCCGCGCCCCTAAGGGGCACGGCCCCAGGTTTTCCGCTGTGTGCGGGTGCGTCGTGGCTGGTCGCGCAGTTCCCCGCGCCCCTTAGAGGCTCGGCTGCGCCTTCGCCCCCTCGGGCCCCGTCAGGGGCGCGGGGAACGGCGCAATCTTTTGTCTTTGGCTTTTAAGGGGCGCGGGGAACGGCGCAGTCTTTTGGTTTTGGCCTTTAGGGGCGCGGGGAACGGCGCGGCCAGCCCCCACCGGGCCGCACCCGCTCAGGGGACCGCGGCTAGACGGGAAAGCGGCGGTCCACCCATCTCCACACCAGTTCGAGCGCGGCAGCGCCCACCACCGCCACCCCCACCGCGGTCCACGGCATGGTGGCCCCCACCAGCTTCAGTGCGAAGAACGACTGCAGCCACGGCACCACCAGTACCAGCAGGAACGCCAGCCCCATCGCGGCCACCAGGCCGATCCGCCACCAGGTGTACGGCCGCGCCACGATCGCCAGTACCCACATCGACACCAGGAACAGCGTCAGCGTCGCCGCGCTGGTCTCCGCGTCCAACGCCCCCTCCCCGGAGTAGTGGTGCCGGGCGAGCAGGTACGTCGTGAACGTGGCCAGCCCCGCCACCACCCCGCCCGGGATCGAGTACCGCATCACCCGCCGGACGAAGTGCGGCCGAGCCCGTTCCTTGTTGGGCGCGAGTGCCAGGAAGAAGGCGGGCACCCCGATCGTCAGCGTCGACAGCAGCGTCAAGTGCCGCGGCAGGAACGGGTACTCCACCTGGCAGCACACCACCAGCACCGCGAGCAGCACCGAGTACACCGTCTTGACCAGGAACAGCGTGGCGACACGCGTGATGTTCCCGATCACCCGGCGCCCCTCCGCGACCACCGACGGCAGCGTCGCGAAGCTGTTGTTGAGCAGCACGATCTGGGCGACCGCCTTCGTCGCCTCGGACCCCGAACCCATCGCGACACCGATGTCGGCGTCCTTGAGGGCGAGTACGTCGTTCACGCCGTCGCCGGTCATCGCCACCGTGTGCCCGCGCGACTGGAGCGCGCCCACCATGTCCCGCTTCTGCTGCGGGGTGACCCGTCCGAACACGGAGCCCCGGTCCAGCGCCTCGGCCATCTCCTCCCGTTCGGAGGGCAGCCGGCGCGCGTCGACCGTGGCGGAGGCGCCGGGCAGACCGAGTTTGGCGGCGACCGCGCCGACCGACACGGCGTTGTCGCCGGAGATCACCTTGGCGCGTACGTTCTGCTCGTCGAAGTACCGCAGGGTGTCCGCCGCGTCGGGCCGCAGCCGCTGCTCCAGGACGACGAGTGCGGCGGGCCGTGCGCCTTCCTGGACCCGGGGGTCGTCGAGTTCGCGGACGGCACGGGCCAGCAGCAGGACCCGTAGCCCCTGCTCGTTGAGCTGTTCGGTCTCGGCGAGTACGGGGTCGTCGTCGGCGAGGAGCACGTCGGGGGCGCCCAGCAGCCAGGTGCTCACCCGGCCCCCGTCCGCGTCCCCGTTCCCGCCCTCGGTGAAGGACGCCCCGCTGTACTTGCGCGCGGAGGAGAAGGGCAGCGCGCCCTCGCGGTGCCAGCCCGCGCTGTCCGGGTAGGCGTCGATGATGGCCTGGAGGGAGGCGTTCGGGCGGGGGTCGGACGCACCGAAGGCGCCGAGTACTTCGCGCACGTACGCCTCGTCGCCCTCCCCCTTCCCGTCCCCGTCTCCGTCCCCGTCGGCGCCGAGCGGGCGCAGCTCGGTGACGTCCATGCCGCCCTCGGTGAGCGTGCCCGTCTTGTCGAGGCAGACCGTGTCGACGCGGGCGAGGCCCTCGATGGCCGGGAGTTCCTGGACGAGGCACTGTTTGCGGCCGAGCCGGACGACCCCGATGGCGAAGGCGACCGAGGTGAGCAGGACCAGGCCTTCGGGGACCATGGGCACGATGCCGCCGACGGCGCGTGCGATGGAGTCCTTGAAGTCGTTGTTCTTGCTGACGAGTTGCGTGATGGCGAGGCCCACGGCGGCCGGGATCAGCATCCAGGTCACGTACTTGAGGATCGTGGAGATACCGGTACGCAGTTCGGAGTGGACGAGGGTGAAACGGCTCGCCTCCTCGGCGAGTTGCGCCGCGTACGCCTCACGGCCCACCTTCGTCGCGCTGAACGCCCCGCCGCCCGCGACCACGAAGCTGCCCGACATGACCTGGTCGCCGGGCTGTTTGACCACCGGGTCCGCCTCGCCGGTGAGCAGGGACTCGTCGATCTCCAGGCCGTCGGCCTCGGCGCACTCGCCGTCCACGGCGATCTTGTCGCCCGGACCGATCTCGATCAGGTCGCCCAGCACGATCTCCGAGGTGCCGATGGAGGTGGCGGTGCCGTCCCTGCGGACGGTCGGGCGGGACTCGCCGATCACCGCGAGGGAGTCCAGGGTCTTCTTCGCGCGCAGTTCCTGGATGATGCCGATGCCGGTGTTCGCGAGGATCACGTAGCCGAACAGGCTGTCCTGGAACGGGGCGACGAACAGCATGATCAGCCAGAGCACGCCGATGATGGCGTTGAACCGGGTGAAGACGTTCGCCCGGACGATGTCGGCGGTGGAGCGGCTGCTGCGCACGGGGACGTCGTTGACCTCGCCCCGGGCGACGCGCTCGGCGACCTCGGCGGCGGTCAGGCCCTTCGCGGTTCTGCTCGCGCCGGCGGGCAGCGGGACGGGGTGCACGGGATCGAGTTCGGCGCCCGCGTCGATGTGCGTCATGTCTTCGACGGTACGGGGGGATATGCGGCTTCACCCGATGAGTACGGCAAGATCCGACCAGCGGAGGAGCGGGGGTGCTGCCGTGGTAGTACACGACGGTTCCCTCCGCCCCTAGGGGACGGGCCGGGCGTCGGATGTCGCGCACGGGCCCGACGTGGCCGGCCGCGCAGTTCCCCGCGCCCCTAAAAGATTGCGCAGTTCCCCGCGCCCCTGGGGGGGGTGCGGCCGGGCGTCGGATGTCGCGCGCGGCCCGGACGTGGCCGGCCGCGCAGTTCCCCGCGCCCCTAAAAGATTGCGCAGTTCCCCGCGCCCCTGGGGGGTGGGGTCGGGCGTTGCATGTCGCGCGCGGGCCCGTCG
>NZ_JBHXTO010000291.1:0-3118 GCF_042677425.1 Streptomyces sp. NPDC127119
GTTCCCCGCGCCCCTGAAAAGCGGGGCTGCGCCCCGGCTTTTTGTCTTTGGGGGCGCGGGGAACTGCGCGACCAGCCCCCACCGGACCCGCACGGGACCAGGAGGCTCAGCGCACGCTTGCACGCACGGTCCAGGCAACGGCTCAGCGGCCGCCGTTGTACGGCCCGTACGGACCGTCGCTGCTGCTGCCGCCACCTCGGCGACCGCCCCGGCCGCCGCCAGAGACCTGCTGGAGAGCCGGCCGGACGTCCACGAAGAAGACGATCGTGGCGACGAGGAACGCGATCTGCAGGAAGAGCATCGGCACCAGCAGGTTCACGGCCACGGCGAGACCGAGCAGGATCAGCCAGAACATCTTGGTCTGCTTGTTCGCGGCGCGGTAGGCGTCGTCGCGGGCCAGCCCGGCCATGACCAGCGCCACCACCGCGAGTACCAGCATGGCGGTGTAGATCAGCCACATGAGGCCGCCGAATGCCGTCAGGAGCACGTTGCCCACCACCCGTGTCGAGTCGTCGTTTCTACGCGGTCACCGTACCCGCAGAACGGGTCGGGAACTCCGATAGTGCCCGGAGTGCCCGACCCGTTCTCTTTGCGTACACGCTCGCCGCGTACGCGCTCTTCGCCCATGGGCTGTTCGCGTACGCGGCGGCCGTCCTACTTCGCGGGCGGCGTCGGCTTCTTGGCCGTGGTGGTGGTCTTGCGGGCGGCCGGGGTCTTCTTCGCCGGGGCCTTCTTGGCCGGGGCGGGGCCGGTCTTGGCCTCGGCGGGCGTCGCGATCGTGCCCTCGGCCGGCTCGGGGTTCGGCTCGACGGCGATCGCCAGCTCCTCGATCTCCTCGGCCGCCTCGCCGCGCCAGGTCTTCACGGTCTGCTCGCCGTGCTCGGCGACCTTCTCGTACGTCTCGCGCGCCTTCACGGCGTACTCGGCGGCGACGCCGACACCGCGCAGGGCGAAGTCCTGAGCCGTCTCACCGATCTTCTTCAGGTCGGTGTCCAGGGTGCTGATGAAGCCGTTCACCCGGGTCTGAAGGGTCTCCTGCGCCTCCTTGGCGCGGGCGGTGGCCTTCTCCTGGACGGCGTTCGGGTCGATGCCCCGTACGGCGTCGATACGGGCCGGCGCCTCGGCGCGCAGCTGCTCGACGAGGCCCGGAACCTTCTTGGCCTGCTGGAGGGCCAGGTCGGCCGTACCGGCGGCGAAGTAGAGGGGGGTCGGGTCGCTGAGGGTCTTGCGGAGGTCGTCGGTGATGGCCATGGTGATGGTCCTCCCGGAATCACTGTCGCGTGGGGCGTGAGGGTATGGGTGTGCGTGTTCGTGCGGTCTGTCTGTCGCTGCTCCGTGGCCGACCGGTCGACCGGCGGGCCGACCGGTCCGTACGGGACCGTGCCGGGACACGCCGTGCCCGGTCCTGACGCCGGACGAGGTCAGCTCGCGGAGGACTGCTGATCGTGCTGGTCGTGCGGGTGCTGCGAGTCGTGCGGGTCCTTCTGTGCGGCATCGCTGCCGTCGGCCGTGCGGGCCCTGTCAACGACGGTGTCCCCGCCATCCGTTACGCGCGTGACGGCTGACACGTCCGACACACTCGCCATGTCCGACGCGTCCGGCACGCCTTCCGCGTCCAGCAGGTCCTCGACCGCCTTGATCTCGAACCCGTTCTCCTTGCGGAAGGACTCGTAGATCTGGAGCAGCACCTGCTTCTGCCGCTCGGTGAGCGTCGGGTCGGCGAGGATGACCGCACGCGTCTCCACCTCGTCCCGGTCACGCTCGGCGTCGAGGATCCCGGCGCGGACGTACAACGTCTCGGCGGAGATCCGCAGGGCCTTGGCGACCTGCTGCAACACCTCCGCGCTCGGCTTGCGCAGCCCGCGCTCGATCTGGCTCAGATACGGATTGGACACCCCGGCGGCCTCGGCGAGCTGCCGCAGACTCAGCTGCGCGTTGCGCCGCTGGTCCCGCAGATACTCACCGAGATTGCCGACGTTGAGTGATGCCATGCGTCTACCCTGCACCACCCTTGCTAACTATTGCAAGCACATGCTTGCAAAAGTGCGCTACGCCACTGCGCACCGCATCCCGCACCCTGATCCGACCGATCCGACCCGCACCCTCATCCGACCCTCACCCCAAGGACTGTCCCCGTATGCGACCGGACGACTGGCACCTCACCGAAGATGTCGACGAATTCCTCGGCCTGGCCGGCGGCTTCCTGCGTGCGCGGCCCGGCCTGCACGTCATGCCGCTGACCTGGACCGCGCGGCTGCGGGCCCGCGGGGCCGCGGCCTTCGGCGTCGAGCCGCCCCTCTTCGGGCTGCTGGAGCAGGCGGGCGAGGTCCGTGCCGCCTTCTACCGGCTCCCCTCCCGTGCGCTGGTCCCCACCCCGCTCACCCCCGAGCAGGCCGACAGCCTCGCCGCCCGCCTGGCCGCCCTCGGGCTCTCCCTCCCCGCCGTCAGCGCGGACGACGGCACCGCCGCCCTGTTCGCCGAGGCGTGGCAGCGGCACACGGGCGCGACACCGGCACTCCGTTCCACGCGGCTGGGCCTGTACCGCCTCGGCACGCTCACCCCGCCCGATCCGCACCCGGCGGGCCGGAGCCGGCTGCTGGGCGAGCAGGACCTCGACGACGTCATGTACTGGTGCGGCGAGTTCGCCAGGGCCACCGGGGAGGACGTCTCCCTCGACGCCGGCTCCTGGGCCGGCACCCGCTACGCCGACAAGACCTACACGCTCTGGGAGACCCCCGACGGCACCCCCGTCTCCGTCGCGGGCATGAACCCCGTGATCGGCGGCCAGGTACAGGTGGATGTCGTCTACACCCCGTCCCACCTGCGCGGTCACGGGTACGCGGGCGCCGTCACCGCCGAGGTGAGCCGGGCCGCGCTGGCCGCGGGCGCGCGGGAGGTCGTCCTGTTCACCGACTTGGCGAACCCCACCAGCAACGCCCTCTACCAACGCCTCGGCTACCGCCTGCTCGCCAACTGGTCGGGCTACGACTTCGCGGGAGGGAGTGACAAGAGAGAGTGACCTCGTGACCGAGTAACCGAGTAACCGAGTAACCGAATGACCGTGGGTGTTCCGGCGGGGCGGGGCGGCGGGTGAACGTGGGGGGGGGCCGCAACACCC
>NZ_JBHXTO010000292.1:0-2950 GCF_042677425.1 Streptomyces sp. NPDC127119
GCTCTTGGTCGGAGGGTCTGACTTTTTTTGCGGGAGCCCTACGCGGCGGACTTTCGACGTACCGGCACGGCCCGCTCCCAGGCCTCGTCGCCGGGTGACGGTCCTCTTTCAGCCCGTTCGGCGTTCGTCTATTGGCCGGTTCCGGGTTCGCGTTGTGGCTCGCTTCCGCGGTCAGCCGTTGGGTGGGGTGGCGGTCGTCATCTTTCAGCCCGTCCGGCGTTTGAGGACGAGGCCGTTCAAGCCGATGGGGGGTCTGGGGGCGCAGCCCCCCAGGGCGTCTGGCTCAGGGCAGGCGGGGGAAGCGGGCCTCTAGGTTCCAGATTGCCGGGTTGTCCCGTAGACCCTCGTGGAGGTCCGTCAGGTCGGCCAGGATGTCGTGGAGGAAGTCCCGGGCCTCGCGGCGGAGTTCGGTGTGGGAGAACGTGAGCGGGGGCTCCTCCACCGGCATCCAGTCCGACTCGATGTCGACCCAGCCGAAGCGGCGCTCGAAGAGCATGCGGTCGGTGGACTCGGTGAAGTCCAGTTCGGCGCGCTGCGGGCGGGAGGCCCTGCTGCCCATGGGGTCCTGGTCGAGTTGTTCGACGATGTCGCACAGGGCCCACGCGAAGTCGAGCACGGGCACCCATCCCCACCCTGTGGACAGCTCCCGGTCCGCCTTGGTGTCGGCGAGGTAGACGTCCCCGCAGAACAGGTCGTGGCGCAGAGCGTGGACGTCCGCACGGCGGTAGTCGGTCTGCGGGGGGTCCGGGAAGCGGGAGGAGAGGGCGTAGCCGATGTCGAGCACGTGGGTGATGGTGTCACGCCGTTCTAGGATCGCCCCCATGCCCCGGTCTGCTCGCTCTGGTCCCGCTGCCGTTCTGCTGGCTTGCCTGCTCGCCGGCTGTGACGGGGGTGTGGGGGGTGTCGCGGGGGGTTCCGGGGTGGGGGATCCGTACTTTCCCAAGGCGGGGAACGGGGGGTACGACGTGGCCCATTACGGGCTCACGCTCGACTACGAGCCGAAGTCCCGGCGGCTGGTGGGGAAGGCGGAGATCCGGGCTCGGGCCGAGAAGGACCTCAGTGCGTTCAACCTTGATCTCAAGGGGATGGAGGTCCGGTCCGTCGAGGTGGACGGGAAGCCCGCCCGGTTCAATCGCAGTGGTGATCACGAGCTGACCGTTCGGCCGCGTAAGGATCTCGACGGCGGGGATTCCTTTGTGACGGTCGTGCGCTACGAGGGAGTGCCGGAGGTCGTCACCGATCCCGACGGGTCGGAGGAGGGGTGGCTGCCCACCGAGGACGGGGCTCTGGGGCTGGGGGAGCCCACCGGGTCCATGGCGTGGTTTCCCGGGAACCACCATCCGAGCGACAAGGCCTCGTACGACATCGCGGTCACGGTGCCCGAGGGGCTGGAGGTCGTTTCCGTCGGGGAGTTGCGGAAGCGGACGGTCAAGGGTGGGCGGGCTGTCTTCGACTGGCGGGTTTCGGAGCCTGTGGCCTCCTATGTGGTGACCGTGGCGGTTGGGGAGTTCGATGTTCATCGGTCGATGGCTGGGCGGCTGCCTGTCTATGTGGCCGTGGACCCTGAGCAGGCGGCGGACAGTGCCGAGGTGCTCGATCGCATTCCCGAGGTCATGAAGTGGGCCGAGGACAACTTCGGGCCCTATCCCTTCTCGTCGACGGGCGCGATCGTGGAGCGGGAGGACGACGCCGGGTACGCCCTGGAGACCCAGAACCGGCCCGTGTTCCCCGGAGCGCCCGGCGTGGAGCTTCTCGTGCACGAGCTGGTCCATCAGTGGTACGGGAACTCCGTCACCCCGAAGTCGTGGCGTGACATGTGGCTGAACGAGGGCTTCGCCACGTACGCCGAGTGGATGTGGGACGAGGACCACGGTGGGGACTCCGTACAGGACGTCTTCGACGCGCTGTACGAGGGGGATTATTTCGAGAAGGAGGCGGAGAGCGATGCCGTCTGGGCCTTTCCGCCCGCCCGGCCGCCGAGTGCCGCGCAGATCTCCGACAGTCCTGTGTACGAGCGGGGTGCCATGGTGCTGCACAAGGTGCGGCAGGCGGTCGGTGACGAGGTGTTCTTCGGCATCCTGCGGGGGTGGGCCGCCGAGCGGCGGCACGGCAACGCGGACACCGACGACTTCACCGCCTATGTGGAGAAGGCGGCGCCCGACGAGGACTTCTCGGGGATCTGGGACGACTGGTTGTACGGGAAAGGGCGGCCCGCGCGTCCCTGAGGCGCGTGCCCCGGCAGAGGGACAGAGGGACAGAGGGGCTAGTGAAGGATTTTGCGTAGTACCGCGCAGGGGCGGCCCAGTTGGCGGTCCTTGCGGTGGCCGATCGTCTCGTAGCCGATCGTCGTCCAGAAGGCGAAGGCGCCGGGGTTGTTGTCCAGGGCCGCCAGGCGCACGGCGTCCCGGCCCGCCTCGCGGAAGCGGTCCTCGATGCGTGCCGCCAGCCGCCGTCCGTGGCCCTTGCCCTGATGGGCCGCGTCGACCAGCAGCAGGCCGATCCACGGGTCGGGGTCGCCCGGGTCCGGATGGTGGGCGAGCGTGATCGCGATCGCGACGAGCTGTCCGGCGCTGCGGGCCTGGAGGACCTCCACGTCCGGGTTCGCCAGCTCGTCCGCCAGCGCCTTCGCGACCTGCTCCGGACGGATGTCGTGCGGGTCGGTGAAGTCGCCGCTGAGGGCGTAGAACGCGTGGTTCGAGGCGTAGAGCGCGGTGAGTTCGGTCAGGAGGGGGCCCGGGAGGTCGTGGTCCGGGGTGAGGGGCAGGGGTTCGAGGATCACGCGGCGAAGGGTAGGCGCTCCGCTGGGGGTCGGGGAGGCGGGTGCGTTCCGTTCGGGTGCGGATTTGGGTGCGGGTCCGGTGGGGGCTGGGCGCGCCGTTCCCCGCGCCCCTTCGGGGCGCCGGTGTGACCGAGGGGTGCGGGGCCCCGGCACGCCCCACCGACCCCAACC
>NZ_JBHXTO010000293.1:0-2933 GCF_042677425.1 Streptomyces sp. NPDC127119
CCTCGGCCACCAGCCGCCACAACTCCTCCGGCGAAGCAGCACCGGGATAACGGCAACTCGCCGCCACGATCGCGATCGGCTCATCCGCAGCGGCCTGCAAGGCACGGTTACGCGTGCGGAGGTTCTCGGTCTCTTTGAGCGACGCGCGCAGCGCCGCCACGAGCTTCTGGTCGGTGTCGGGCATGGTGTCCTCAGGCTTGTCGCGCGGCGTCGTCGAGCTCGGTGTCTTGCAGGGCCATGCTGATCAGGGCTTCGGTGTCCATCTCGTCGATCGAGTCCTGCTCCGGCTCGGGTTCGGCCGTGGTGGCGCGAGCGGCGCCCGCGAGTTCGAGCAGGGTGTCCATCAGCCCCGCGTCACGGAGCCGGGTGAGCGGGATCGTCCCGAGCAGGCGACGGATCCTCTCCTCGTGATCGCCCGCGCTGCCGTCTCCCTCGTCCGGTGCCACTTCGTCGACGAGGTGCTCGGCCAGGACCCGGGCGTTCGGGTAGTCGAAGATCAGAGTGGGCGGCAGCCGCAGGCCCGTGACGGAGTTCAGCGTGTTACGGAACTCCACCGCACCGAGCGAGTCGAACCCGAGGTCCTTGAAGGCCCGTTCGGACTCGACGGCCTCCGGTCCCGCGTGTCCCAGTACGGCCGCCGCGTGGGTACGTACGAGCGTCAGCAGTGCCTCGTGGCGTTCGTCCGCGGACAATCCGACCAGCTGGTGCCGCAGCGCCTCGGCGCCGCCCGCGTCGTGGTCCGACACCGCACGCCGGGTCGAGGCACCGCGTACCAGGCCGCGCAGCAGCGGCGGCAGCTCATTGGCCTCCAGTGTCCTGGCATCGAGGTTGACGGGGACCAGCACCGGCGCGGCCGACGCACCGGCCACGTCGAAGAGCCCGATGCCCTGGTCGGGGGTCAGGCCCACCATGCCGGCCCGGTTCAGCCGATCCCGGTCGCCCTCGACCAGCTCGCCGCCCATGCCTGCTTCGGTCGCCCACAGACCCCAGGCCAACGACTGCGCCGCCAGGCCCTGGGCCCGCCGGTGCGCGGCGAGCCCGTCGAGGAAGGCGTTGGCAGCCGCGTAGTTGCCCTGACCGGGCCCGCCCAGCACCCCCGCGACGGAGGAGAACAGGACGAACGCCGACAGATCCATCCCACGCGTCAACTCATGCAGATACCAGGCGGCATCCGCCTTGGGACGCAGCACCCGCTCCAACCGCTCCGGCGTCAACGAACCGATCAACCCGTCATCCAGCACACCCGCCGCATGCACGACACCACTCAGCGAGCGCCCCTCCAACACACCCGCCAGCGCCTCACGATCCCCGACATCACACGCCGCCAGCTCAACCCGCGCACCCAGACCGGTCAGTTCCGCGGCCAACTCAGCGGCACCAGGCGCATCCGCACCCCGCCGGCTCACCAACAACAACCGCTCCACTCCGTGCCGCGTCACCAGATGCCGGGCCACCAACCCACCCAACGCACCCGAAGCACCCGTCACCAAGACCGAGTCACCGAACACCGACGACGGCACCGGCCCGGAACCAGTTCCCGTACTCGCACCTGTGCCCGTCACCGGTCGAAGGCGTGGCACGAGACACTTCCCGTCCCGGACCGCCACCTGCGGCTCCCCGGTCGCCAGAGCCAGCCCGACACCCGCCTCGATCTCCGCGGCATCAACACCACCCGGAAGATCCACCAGGACAACACGCCCCGGATCCTCCGACTGCGCACTGCGTGCCAGACCCCACACCGCAGCCCCGGTGAGATCGGTGACATCCTCACCCGCCACCGACACCGCACCCCGCGTCACCACCACCAGCGCGCCGCTCTGCGACTGCAGCACCTCCAGCAGGGAACCCAACGCGGACAGCACACCCTCACCCTCGGCACGCCACACCTTCGCGCCGTCGACCACACCACCGGCCGAGGCAACCGGCGTCCACTCCACCCGATACAACGAATCGACCCGCGCCAGCGACTGCGCGGACAGCTCACGCAAAGTCAGGGCGCCCACGGACACCACCGGCCGGCCCGAACCGTCCGCCGCATCCAGCCGCACCTGATCCGGCCCCGTCGACACCACCCGCACCCGCAACGTGTCAGCGCCGGAAGCATGCAGCTCCACACCCGCCCACGAGAACGGCAACACCACACGATCCCCGTCCAACAACAACGGAATCGCATGCAGAGCCGAATCCAACAGCGCAGGATGCAGACCGAACCGATCCACCGCCCCCGACAACGCCACCTCGGCAAACACCTCATCACCGAGCCGCCAAGCCGCCTTCAACCCCTGGAAGACCGGACCGTACTGCACTCCGGCTTCGGCCAGACCCGTGTACAGATCCGTCACGTCCACGGGTACCGCTCCCGGCGGCGGCCACTGGGTCAGGTCCGCCGCCAGGGACTCGGTCCCCGCGGCCAGCGTTCCGGCCGCATGCCGCTCCCAAGCCGCGTACAACTCGTTCTCGGTACGGGCGTAGACCTCGACGGACCGGCGACCCGATCCGTCGTCGGCCCCGACGACCAGTTGAATGGCTGTCGCAGACCGCCGGTCCAGCACGAGCGGGGCCTCGATCGTCAGCTCCTCGACACGGCCGCAGCCCACCTCGTCGCCCGCGCGGACCGCCAACTCCACATAGCCGGCACCGGGGAAGACGATCGCCTCCGCCACGACGTGATCGGCGAGCCACGGTTGCGTACCCACCGACAGACGACCCGACAGCACCACCTGGTCCGCGCCCGCGACCGTCACCACACCGTCGAGCAGTGGATGGCCCGACTCATCCGGCCCGCGCCCCGACTCCACCCAGAACGACTGCCGCTGGAAGGGGTAGGTGGGCAGGTCAACGCGGTGGGCTCCGCGGCCGGCGAAGACCGCGGCCCAGTCGGGAGAAGCACCGCTGACATGCAGCTGGCCCACGGCCGACAGCAGCGTGACCGC
>NZ_JBHXTO010000294.1:0-2873 GCF_042677425.1 Streptomyces sp. NPDC127119
AGGACGTACGCCGGCTCGATCGGGTGATCATCCGGTTCGCGGGGGACTCGGGTGATGGTATGCAGCTGACCGGGGACCGTTTCACCTCTGAGACGGCATCGTTCGGGAACGACCTTTCGACGCTGCCGAACTTTCCCGCCGAGATCCGTGCGCCCGCAGGAACACTGCCGGGCGTTTCTTCTTTTCAGCTGCATTTCGCCGACCATGACATCCTCACGCCGGGCGACGCGCCCAACGTGCTGGTGGCGATGAATCCGGCCGCGCTGAAGGCGAACATCGCCGATGTTCCGCGCGGTGCGGAGATCATCGTCAACACGGACGAGTTCACCAGACGGGCGATGTCGAAGGTCGGGTACGCGGCCAGTCCGCTGGAGGACGGTTCGCTGGACGGGTTCTCCGTGCACCCGGTGGCGCTGACCACGCTGACCGTCGAGGCGCTGAAGTCGTTCGATCTCACCCGTAAGGAGGCCGAGCGCAGCAAGAACATGTTCGCGCTGGGTCTGCTGTCGTGGATGTATCACCGGCCGACCGAGGGCACCGAGAAGTTCCTGCGGACCAAGTTCGCCAGGAAGCCCGACATCGCGGCGGCGAACATCGCGGCGTTCCGGGCGGGCTGGAACTTCGGTGAGACGACCGAGGACTTCGCGGTCTCGTACGAGGTCGCGCCGGCCACCCAGGCGTTCCCGACGGGCACCTACCGGAACATCTCCGGGAATCTGGCGCTGTCGTACGGGCTGATCGCCGCCTCCCGGCAGGCCGACCTGCCGTTGTACCTGGGCTCGTACCCGATCACTCCCGCCTCGGACATCCTGCACGAGTTGAGCAGGCACAAGAACTTCGGTGTGCGCACCTTCCAGGCCGAGGACGAGATCGCGGGGATCGGGGCGGCGCTGGGCGCGGCTTTCGGCGGGTCGCTCGCGGTGACCACGACGTCCGGTCCGGGGGTGGCGCTCAAGAGCGAGACGATCGGGCTGGCGGTCTCCCTGGAGCTGCCGCTGCTGGTGATCGACATCCAGCGCGGCGGGCCGTCGACGGGGCTGCCGACCAAGACCGAGCAGGCCGACCTGCTGCAGGCGATGTACGGGCGCAACGGCGAGGCGCCGGTGCCGATCGTGGCGCCCCGTACGCCCGCCGACTGTTTCGACGCGGCCGTCGAGGCGGCCCGGATCGCGCTCGCGTACCGCACGCCGGTGCTGCTGCTCTCCGACGGCTATCTCGCCAACGGCTCGGAGCCGTGGCGCATCCCCGAGATTGATGAACTGCCCGATCTGCGGGTGCAGTTCGCGCAGGGGCCCAACCACACGCTGGACGACGGCACCGAGGTCTTCTGGCCCTACAAACGCGACCCCAGGACGCTGGCCCGGCCGTGGGCGATCCCGGGCACGCCGGGCTTGGAGCACCGCATCGGCGGCATCGAGAAGCAGGACGGCACGGGCAACATCAGCTACGACCCGGCCAACCACGACTTCATGGTCCGCACCCGGCAGGCGAAGATCGACGGCATCGACGTCCCCGACGTGGAGGTCGACGACCTCACCGGGACGGCGAACACGCTGGTCCTGGGCTGGGGTTCGACCTACGGACCGATCACCGCGGCGGTACGCCGGCTGCGGGCCGCCGGGGAGCACATCGCGCAGGCCCATCTGCGCCACCTCAACCCCTTCCCGCGCAATCTCGCCGCGGTGCTGGGGCATTACGACAAAGTGGTCATCCCCGAGATGAACCTCGGCCAGCTGGCCACGCTGGTCCGGGCGAAGTACCTGGTGGACGCCCACTCGTACAACCAGGTGAACGGCATGCCGTTCAAGGCTGAGCAGCTCGCCACGGCTCTCAAGGAGGCCATCGATGGCTGAGACGACCACGGAAGGCCCGGGCACGATCGAGGCGCTCACTCTGGTGCCCAAAGCCGAGGCCAGGCAGTCCATGAAGGACTTCAAGTCCGATCAGGAAGTGCGCTGGTGCCCCGGCTGCGGCGACTACGCGATCCTCGCCGCCGTACAGGGCTTCATGCCCGAACTCGGCCTGGCGAAGGAGAACATCGTCTTCGTCTCGGGCATCGGATGCTCCTCCCGCTTCCCGTACTACATGAACACCTACGGGATGCACTCCATCCACGGCCGCGCGCCCGCCATCGCGACCGGGCTCGCCTCCTCACGCCAGGACCTGTCGGTGTGGGTCGTCACCGGCGACGGGGACGCGCTGTCCATCGGCGGCAACCATCTGATCCACGCGCTGCGGCGCAACGTGAACCTGAAGATCCTGCTGTTCAACAACCGGATCTACGGGCTCACCAAGGGCCAGTACTCACCGACCTCCGAGGTCGGCAAGATCACCAAGTCCACGCCGATGGGCTCACTGGACGCGCCCTTCAACCCGGTGTCACTGGCGATCGGCGCGGAGGCGTCGTTCGTGGCACGGACCGTGGACTCCGACCGCAAGCACCTCACCGAGGTCCTGCGGCAGGCCGCCGCCCATCCGGGCACCGCCCTCGTCGAGATCTACCAGAACTGCAACATCTTCAACGACGGCGCCTTCGAGGTCCTCAAGGACCGCCGGCAGGCCGAGGAGGCGGTGATCCGCCTGGAACACAGGCGGCCGATCCGCTTCGGCGCCCCGCTGGAGGACGGCCTCGGCTCCAAGGGGGTCGTGCGCGACGCGGTGACCGGGGATCTGAAGGTCGTCACCGTCACGCCGGAGAACGAGCCGCTGATCCTGGTCCACGACGCGCACTCCGCTTCGCCGACCACGGCGTTCGCGCTGTCCCGGCTCGCCGACCCCGACACGCTGCACCACACGCCGATCGGGGTGCTGCGGGCCGTCGACCGGGCGGTGTACGACACGCAGATGGCCGAGCAGCTCGACTCCGCGATCGA
>NZ_JBHXTO010000295.1:0-2844 GCF_042677425.1 Streptomyces sp. NPDC127119
GGGTTTCCGCGCCGGGTGGGGGTCGACGACCACCTCCCGCGCGGTGACCCGGGTCAGACCGGTGGCACGGCGTCCGCGCAGCAGTCCGGCGGCCTGGGCGGCACTCGCCACGTCGACCCCGACGACCCCCAACTCGCCGCCGTCCAGCCGGGGTCGGCGGCCGAGACCGGCGATGTCGCCGGTGCCGTACGGATTGTTGCTCACCAGCAGCGCCTGCGGTGCCTCGAAGTCCGCCTCGCCCGCCCGGGCGGCCAGACGCGCGCCACGATGGCCCACGAGCAGGTCGGGGAGGAGTTCCAGGGTCGTACGGGTCTTGCCGTCGCGGTAGGCCGGACTCTGCACCACCTCGGCGTACGCCCCGAACGACACGTTGTTGACGAAGGGATGGCCGGCCGCGCGGCCCAGGTCGACGCGGAGCAGCACCCCGTCGGCCAGGGCGTCGAGCGCCTTCGCCGGATCCTCGCGGTCGAGCCCCAGATCGAGGGCGAAGTGGTTGCGGGTGCCGGCCGGCACCACCAGGAAGGGCAGGTCGAGCGACGCGGCGACATCCGCCACCAGTGCCTGGGTGCCGTCCCCGCCCGCGACGCCGAGCAGATCGGCGCCCTCGCTCGCGGCCTTGCGCGCCAGTTCGGCCACGTCCGCCTCGCCCGGCCCCTCCAGGAGAAGGACCTGCGCGCCCAGTGCCTCGGCCTTCTCCCGCAGCCCGAACCGCTCCACCTTCCCGCCGCCCGAGCGCGGATTCATGATCAGGACGGGGTGCCGCACCCGTGGAGCGGGGTGCTCCGGCGTCCGGGCCGTCCCGCCGTCACCGACGAGGGCTCTGCGGCCCGCGCCGGCCGCGACCATCAGCAGCGCCCCGGCCACGACGACGACCCACGCCAGATGGGCCCGGGTGTACGCGACGACGACCCACACCGGTGCGGCGACGGCCAGCACGGCGGCGAGCAGCCGCCCTACGCTCCGCCGCGTGAGCACCCACCAGAGTGCCGCCGCCATGACCGCCAGACCGGCCAGTCCCACACCCAGCAGGGCGATGGTCCGCAGTCCCGCGAACACGCCCAGCACCAGTACCGCCGCCGCGACGGCCGCCAGCGCTCCGCGCGCCGACCACCGCTGCCCCCGTGTAGTGGGTTCCATGGCGTGATGATCGTTCGTGCTCCGCGCGGGCGCATCACCCCTGGCAGGGGATCCGCCCGGACTTCCGCCCTTTCCTCGTTCGGTCAGGCCCAGCCAGGGGCTGAGGAGGGCGTCGTGGGCGAGTACGTACCCGATCGCGATCCCGCCGGCGACGATCGCGAAGAAGAAGATGAGCCACGACAGCACGGTGAAGACGGAGCCGAGCGGCCCGTACCGTTCGACGCTCAGCTCCAGTGAACGCGGCAGCCAGAGCCCGGACACGGCGGAGTACAGGACGACCCCGATCCCGGTGAGCAGGGCGCCCGGCAGCAGCGGCAGCCACGCCATCCGCCCGGCGAGCAGCAGATGCTGCGTCCACCACCACATGAGGACCGCGGCGACCAGTTGGAGGGGGAACCCCAGGGCGGTCCCGGCGCCGAACCCGTCGCGCAGCGTTCCCTGGGACACCAGTACGGTGACCCAGACCAGGAGCCACACGCCCCAGCGCCACACCACGGTCCGCAGACCTGCGCGCGGCAGGTGCCAGGCGCGCTCGCACAGCCGTTGCAGTGCCCGGCTGAAGGCGGTCGCGGACAGGAGTGCCACCAGCACCCCGATCGCGCCCCAGGTCTCCAGCGAATCGGCGGCCCCCCGGTAGACCTCGTCCACCTGGGTCAGGACCGGCCCCTCGGTGCCCAGTTGGGTACGCAGGGTCCCCACCAGTTCGCGGCGGATCGCGGGCGGGGTGAAGGACGCGATGGCGAAGAGCATCGGCAGCGCGGCGAGGAAGGCCTGCGCGGCGAGACGCGTCGCCATGTCCAGGATGCTCACGCTGACGAGCTGTCGGCCGACGGGCCCCACGATGCGGCCCGTCACCGTCCCGGCGAGCCTCGTGAACACCATGACCGTGCCCTCCCGGCCCCGGAAACCTGTCGGCACGTCACCCTCTTCCCCGCCGGGTGTCCGCGCCTCGCCCGGGGCGGGTGACACGGACCCGGAGGGCCGGTCCTGCGGCCCATCGCCTACCGTGCCGGTGTACCGACGACGAGGAGACGGTGATGACGCACGAGGCGCTGGTCATGGGGATCGGCGGCAAGGATCCGCGGCTCGACCCGGAGGCGTTCGTGGCGCCCACGTCCGTGGTCATCGGGGACGTGACCCTGCTTCCGGGCGCGAGCGTCTGGTACGGCGCGGTGCTGCGCGCGGACTGCGGTCCGATCGTGATCGGGGCCGACAGCAACGTCCAGGACAACTGCACGCTCCATGTCGACCCGGGGTTCCCGATCAGCATCGGGGAGCGGGTGTCCATCGGACACAACGCCGTGGTGCACGGGGCGGTCGTCGAGGACGACTGTCTGGTGGGGATGGGGGCGACGATCCTGAACGGGGCGGTGATCGGGGCGGGGTCGCTCGTCGCGGCCCAGGCGTTGGTACCGCAGGGGATGCGGGTGCCGCCCGGGTCTCTGGTCGCCGGTGTCCCCGCCAAGGTGAAACGGGAGCTGAGCGCGGAGGAGCGGGAGGGGGTTTCGCTGAACGGGGTGTTCTACGTCGAACTGGCGAAGGCCCACCGGGACGCCCACGCGGGGTAGCCCCTTCAGGGGCGCGGGGAACTGCGCGGCTCACCCCCACCGGCCCGCAGAGGACAGTCGGAGCCCTGGGCCGCAGGGGCCGTACGCCGGGTGCAGGTCCGTTGTGGCTGGGCGCGCAGTTCCCCGCGCCCCTTAAACG
>NZ_JBHXTO010000296.1:0-2769 GCF_042677425.1 Streptomyces sp. NPDC127119
GTAGAGGACCCATACGGCGACTTGGAGGATGGTGGGGTCGGGTTGGAAGTTGAGGATGCCTTTGAGGAGGGTGCCGTACCAGCTGTCCGGGGGGATGGTTTCGCTGATGTCGAAGGCTTTGTTCGTCAGGCCGGGCAGGAAGTCGGCTTCCTGGAGGTCGTGGACGCCGTAGGCGAGGACGCCGGCGGCGACGATGACGAGCATGCCGCCGGTCCAGGTGAAGAACTTGGCGAGGTTGATGCGGACGGTGCCGCGGTAGAAGAGGTAGCCGAGGACGATCGCGGTGAGGATGCCCAGGAGGACGCCGATGAGGGGGCCCTGGGTGCCGTCGTTGGAGGCGCGCACGGACGCCCACACGAACAGGGCGGTTTCCAGGCCTTCGCGTCCGACGGCGAGGAAGGCGGTGGCGACGAGTGCGGCGGTGCCCATCTGCAGGGCGGCGTCGAGCCGGCCGTGCAGTTCGCTTTTGAGGTGGCGGGCGGTGCGGCGCATCCAGAAGACCATCCAGGTCACCAGGGCGACGGCGATGATGGACAGGGAGCCGCCGAGGGCTTCCTGTGCCTCGAACGTCAGCTCCTGGGAGCCGAATTCGAGGGCGAACCCGAAGCCGAGGGCCAGGACGATGGCGACCGCGATGCCGGTCCAGATGGGTTTGAGGGCGTCTCTGCGGCCGGTTTTGACCAGGTAGGCGATGAGGATGCAGACGACGAGGCTGGCTTCCAGTCCTTCGCGCAGGCCGATCAGATAGTTGCCGAACACGGCCTACGCCTCCTTGGGGTTCTTGGAGAACAGCGTGCTGCCCCACCAGTCGTGGTTGTCGCGGACGCCGGGCGGGATGGCGAACACGGCTGAGCCGACGTGCTGGATGTATTCGTTGAGTGCGTCGGTGGCCAGGCTGCGCTGGACGGGGATGAAGCCGGTGCGGATGTCGCGTTGGTAGGCGAGGAAGAACAGGCCCGCGTCGAGGCGGCCGAGTCCGTCGGTGCCGTCGGTGAAGGAGTAGCCGCGGCGCAGGAGGGTGGCGCCGGCGTTGGTGTCGGGGTGCGCGAGGCGCACGTGCGCGTCGGGCAGCATCGCTTTGAGGAAGGGTGTGTCGCGTTCCTTGGCCTTGCCGACGGGGGCGCCTTCGCCTTTGTCGCGGCCGAAGATGTCCTCCTGCTCCTGGAGGGAGGTGCGGTCCCAGGTTTCGATGTTCATGCGGATGCGCCGGGCGACGAGGTAGGAACCCCCGCCCATCCAGGCCGCGTTCTCCTTGGGGTCTTCGACCCATACGAATTTCTTCAGGCGGTCGGTTTCGGTGCCGGCGATGTTGCGAGTGCCGTCTTTGAAGCCCATGAGGTTGCGGGGGGTCTGGGCGTCGGGGGTGGTGGAGGAGGTTTTCCCGAAGCCGAGCTGGGACCAGCGGATGACGACCGTGCCGAAGCCGATGCGGGCCAGGTTGCGGATGGCGTGCACGGCGATCTGGGGGTCGTCGGCGCAGGCCTGGATGCACAGGTCGCCGCCGCTGCGGGTGGGGTCGAGGTTGTCGCCGGCGAACTTCGGCAGGTCGACGAGGGCCTCGGGCCGCCGGCCGGCGAGGTCGAACTTGTCGAAGAGGGAGGGGCCGAAGCCGAGGGTGAGGGTCAGCCGTGAGGGTGACAGGCCGAGTGCTTCGCCGGTGTCGTCCGGTGGTGCCTCGGCGAGTCCGCCGTAGGCGCCCTCGCCGACGGCCTGTCCGGCGGTCATCCGCCGGGCCGCCCTCGTCCAGTCCTTCAGCAGCTGCACGAACGCGGCCCGGTCGTCCGTCTTCACGTCGAACGCGGCGAAGTGCAGCCGGTCCTGCACCGGGGTGGCGATACCCGCCTGATGCGTGCCGTGGAAGGCGACCTCACCCCCCGCCCCGGCAGCACCGGCACCGGCCTGCCCGTCGTCGACTGAGCGGGCCACCGCCACCGCACCACCGGCCGCGGCGGCACCCAGCGCAAGCCCGGCACCACCCCAGCCGATCAGCGAACGCCGCGACGGAGCCGCCGACGCAGTGGGCGCGGAGGATGTGACCTGCTCGGCGGGGGTGTCGGTCATGACTGTCCCTACTTCTTCGCGACGACGGCGGCGGCGAGCTTGGACAGCGGCTCCGCGAGCGCGTTCACCGCGTCCGAGAGCTCCTTCTGGTCCGCCTTGGAGACCTTGTCGTAGGAGGTGAAGTCGTAGGAGGTCGTGTCCTTGCGGTAGGTGTCCAGCAGGGTGTCGAGCGCCGCGAACTGCCGGTCCAGCTCGGTGACCAGCGCCGCGTCGTTCTCCTTGGCCACCGGCTTCAGCAGCTCGTAGGACTTCTCCGCGCCCTCGACGTTCGCCTTGAAGTCGACCAGGTCGGTGTGCGAGTAGCGCTCCTCCTCACCGGTGACCTTGCCGGTGGCGACCTCGTCGAGGAGTTCCTTGGCGCCGTTGGCCATCGACGTCGGAGTGATCTCCGCCTTGCCGACCCGCTTCTGCCAGTCGGTGAGATCCACGATCAGCTGACCGGCCAGCTCGGTGTCCCGGCCGGTGAGCTTCTCGTCCTTCCACAGCGAACGCTCCAGGCGGTGCCAGCCCGTCCAGTCCTTCTCCGGGTCCTGGCCCTCCTCCAGCCCGTCCTCACGCACATCGACCTTCGGGTCGATGTCCCCGAACGACTCCGCGACCGGCTCGGTACGCTCCCAGCCGATCCGCGACGTGGCGTACGCCTTCTTCGCGCCCTCGATGTCGCCGGCCTTCACCGCGTCCGCGAACACCTTCGCCTTCGGCAGGGTC
>NZ_JBHXTO010000297.1:0-2693 GCF_042677425.1 Streptomyces sp. NPDC127119
TTTTTGGAGCCGATGCTGGCGGAGTTTCGGCGGGTTGCGGAGTCGGTGTCCTTTGGTGAGGCGCGGATTCGGCTGGTGAAGGATGTGGGGTCGGCCGAGTTCTGGGTGCGGCATGTGCGTGAGGCGGTGCGGTTCGCCGATGATGTGGGCCGGCTGCGTGAAGAGGGTGTGAGCCGGTTCCTGGAGATCGGACCGGACGCCGTCCTGACCGCGATGGTGCAGCAGAACGACGAGGGGACGGTGGCGGCCACCCTGCGCCGCGACCGCCCTGAGGTGGCGAGCCTGTTCACCGGCATCGGCCGGCTGTTCACCGTGGGAGCCCGGGTCGACTGGGAGGCTGTGCTCGGCGGACGCGGCGCGCGACGGGTCGACCTGCCCACCTACCCCTTCCAGCGGCAGCCGTTCTGGCTGGAGTCGGCGCGCGTCCTGGACGAGTCCGCACACCCGCTGCTGGACGGTGTGGTAGCCGTCGCGGGTACGGACCAGGTGGTGCTGTCGGGTCGTCTGTCGATGGGTACGCAACCGTGGCTCGCCGATCACACAGTGAGCGGAGCCGTCCTCTTCCCGGGCACCGGCTTCGTCGAGTTGGCGGTTCGCGCGGGCGACGAGGTGGGCTGTGGCCGTGTCGAGGAGCTGACGATCGAGGCCCCGCTGGTGCTGGACCGGCAGTCTCCGACGGTCGTCCAGCTGGTCGTCGGGGCCGACGACGGATCGGGCCGCCGTTCGGTCGAGGTGTATGCCCGCGGCGAGGACGAGCCGTTCGCGGCTTGGGAGCGGCACGCGGCGGGAACGCTGGCCGCGGGATCAGGCGCCCAGACGGAAGACCTGACCCAGTGGCCGCCGTCCGGTGCCGAGGCGGTCGACCTGGACGGCTTCTACGGTCGGCTCGACGAGGCTGGCCTCTCCTACGGCCCGGTCTTTCAGGGGTTGAAGGCGGCTTGGCGGCTCGGTGATGAGGTGTTCGCCGAGGTGGCGTTGTCGGGGGCGGTTGATCGGTTCGGTCTGCATCCTGCGCTGCTGGACTCGGCTCTGCATGCGATTCCGTTGTTGTTGGACGGGGATCGTGTGGTGTTGCCGTTCTCGTGGGCGGGTGTGGAGCTGCATGCTTCCGGCGCTGACACGTTGCGGGTGCGGCTGGTGTCGACGGGGCCGGACCAGGTGCGGCTGGATGCGGCGGACGGTTCGGGCCGGCCGGTGGTGTCCGTGGGCGCCCTGACTTTGCGTGAGCTGTCCGCGCAGTCGCTGGCGCGGGTCGATTCGTTGTATCGGGTGGAGTGGACGCCGGTTGCCTCCAGCGGTGGTGTGGTCGGCGGCGCGAAGGTGTGGCGTGCCGAGGGTGAGGGTGTGTTGTCCGCGCTGGGTTCCCTGCTGGAGGTGCTGCAGTCGCAGAGCGGCGCGCTGGTGGTGGTGACGCGGGGTGCGGTGTCGGTGGCGGGTGAGGATGTCACTGATCTGACCGGGGCTGCGGTGTGGGGTCTGGTACGCAGTGCGCAGTCGGAGGATCCGGGGCGTGTTGTGCTGGTGGATCTTCCGGGTGGTGTTGATGCCGCGGAGGTCGAGGCGGGTGTCGGGCTGGCTCTGGCGACGGGGGAGCCGCAGGTGGCGGTCCGGGACGGGAAGTGTCTCGTGCCACGCCTTCGACCGGTGACGGGTTCGGGGTCGGAGGGGTCCGGGCCGTCGTCGGTGTTCGGTGGGTCGGTGTTGGTGACGGGTGCTTCGGGTGCGTTGGGTGGGTTGGTGGCCCGGCATCTGGTGGCGCGGCACGGTGTGGAGCGGTTGTTGTTGGTGAGCCGGCGGGGTGCGGATGCGCCTGGTGCGGTGGAACTGCTTGAAGAGTTGACGGCGCTGGGTGCGCGGGTGGAGTTCGCGGCGTGTGATGTGGGGGATCGTGAGGCGCTGGCGGGTGTGTTGGAGGGTCGCTCGCTGAGTGGTGTTGTGCATGCGGCGGGTGTGCTGGATGACGGGTTGATCGGCTCGTTGACGCCGGAGCGGCTGGAGCGGGTGTTGCGTCCCAAGGCGGACGCGGCTTGGCATCTGCATGAGTTGACGCGTGGGATGGATCTGTCGGCGTTCGTCATGTTCTCCTCCGCAGCCGGCGTCCTGGGCGGGCCCGGTCAGGGCAACTACGCGGCTGCCAACGCCTTCCTCGACGGGCTCGCCGCGCACCGGCGGGCCCAGGGCCTGCCCGCCCAATCCCTCGCCTGGGGTCTGTGGGCGACGGAGTCGGGCATGGGTGGCGAGCTGGTCGAAGGCGACCGGGATCGGCTGAACCGGGCCGGCATGGCGGGCCTCTCGCCCGACCAGGGCCTCGACCTCTTCGACGTGGCCAGTGGGTCGACCGCGCCCGTGCTGGTGCCCATGAACCTCGATGCCAGGACACTGGAGGGCGAGGAAGTACCGCCCCTGCTCAGCGGTTTGGTGCGCAGCGCGGCTGTGCGGCGTGCGGTGTCGGCGCAGGGCCAGGGCGAGACGGACGCGCTGGCACAGAGGCTGGCCGGGCTCTCCGCCGGGCAACGGCTCGAAGAGATTCTGACGCTCGTACGCACCCATGCGGCGGCCGTGCTGGGGCACACGGGCGCGGATGTCATCGAGCCCGAGCGGGCCTTCAAGGACCTCGGGTTCGACTCGCTCGGTGCGGTGGAGTTCCGTAACACGCTGAACTCCGTCACGGGCCTGCGGCTGCCGCCCACTCT
>NZ_JBHXTO010000298.1:0-2684 GCF_042677425.1 Streptomyces sp. NPDC127119
ACGGAGGAGAACAGCACGAACGCGTCCAGGTCCATGTCCTGGGTCAGCCGGTGCAGGTTCCACGCACCGTCCACCTTCGGACGCAGCACCGCGTCCAGCCGGGCGCGGTCCAGTTCGGTGACCACTCCGTCGTCCAGCACACCTGCGCAGTGCACGACCGCGCCGAGCGGGTGCTCCTCCGGAAGCCCGGCGAGCAGATCCTCCAGCGCCCGGCGGTCGGCCACGTCGCAGGCCGCGACGGTGACCTCGGCGCCGAGACCGGTCAGCTCGTCGACGAGGGTGCCTGCCGCGTCGGGCCCACTCCTGCTGGTCAGCAGCAGCCTGCGGACACCGTGCCGCGTGATCAGGTGGCGGGCGAGAAGGGCACCGAGAGCGCCGGTGCCACCGGTGACGAGCACCGTCCGCTCCGCGTCGAACGCCGTGACGGGCAGCGGGTCGACGGTCACGGGAACGAGTCGGGGCACGAGCAGCCGGCCCTCACGCACGGCCAGTTGCGGCTCCCCGGCAGCCAGGGCCGTCCTGACGGCCTCGGCGGAGGCCGGTGAGCCGTCGAGGTCGACGAGGGTGAGCCGGTCCGGGTGCTCGGACTGCGCCGAGCGGATCAGGCCCCATACCGCCGCGGCGGCCGGACCGGCGCCGGAGCCGCCGGGGCCCGCGGCCACGTCCGTGGACACCGCGCACTCGGTGAGGACGACCAGGCGGGAGTCGGCGCCCCCGTCGGCCAGCGTGTCCTGGAGCAGTTCCAGCACGTGGGCGGTCGCGGTGTGCGCCGCCTGAGCCGGGTCGGTGCCGTCGCCGGCGGCGACCCTGACGACGACCGTACCGGGCCGGATCGCACCGGAGCGCAGGGCCGTTCGCATCGCTGCCGTGTCCGGGTACGCCTGTGCGGCGGGGCCGAGCGCCGCGAGGACCGCGGCGCCGAGCCGGTCGCTCGCCTCTCCCACCAGGGCCCAGGTGCTCCCCTCGGCGGATGCGGCGGCGTCCGGCGGGGTGGGCACCGTGCGCCACACGACCTCGTGCAGCGCGCCGTCGCGGCCGGAGTGGGCCGCTTCGAGCTGCTCGGGGCGGACCGGACGCAGGGCGAGGGAGGCGGCGGTCAGGACGGGTAGGCCGGAGGGGTCCGTGATCCGCAGGGACACCGTCTCCGGTGCCGGGCGGGTGATCCGGACGCGCAGGGCGTGCGCACCGGTCGCGTGCAGGGTCACTTCGCTCCATGCGAAGGGCACATGAATCGTGCCGTCCGCGTCGGACGTGGCCAGCAGGAACGGGTGCAGCGCGGAGTCGAGCAGACCGGGGTGGACGCCGTAACGATCCGGGCCGGTACCGGGGGGCAGCGCGACCTCGGCGTACAGCGTGTCGCCGTCCCGCCAGGCGGCCTTCATGCCCTGGAAGACCGGGCCGTAGCCGAGCCCCGCTTCGGCGATCCGCCGGTAGAAGCCGTCGGTGTCCAGGGGCTCCGCGGCGGCCGGGGGCCAGTCCGCGTCCGAGGCCGGAGCGGCGGGTGCGGCGCTGCCCGCCGGCGCGTCGGTGAGCGTGCCGGTGACGTGACAGGTCCAGTCGGAGCCCCATGGGGCGTCCTCGGGCCGGGTGTGGACGGCGAAGGCCCGCCGCCCTGTGTCGTCCGCCGGCCGGACGAGGACCCGCAGTTGCAGGGCGCCGCGGTCGGGAAGGGCCAGGAACGCGTGGTGAACCAGCTCTTCGACGCGCGTGCAGCCCACCAGGGTCGCGGCGTGCAGCAGCATGTCCACGAAAGCCACGCCCGGCATGACCGGGGTGCCGAAGACGGCGTGCTCGGCCGCCCAGGCGGGGGCCGAGGCGTTCACCCGGCCGGTCAGGAGCAGCCCGCCCTGGTCGGGCAGTTCGGCCGCGGTCGTCAGCAGCGGGTGTCCCGTGGCGGTCAGACCCGCCGACGCCACGTCGCCCGTGGTGCCGGCGGTGAACCAGTGCCGTTCCCGCTGGAAGGCGTAGGTGGGAAGGTCGGGGAGCGTGCGCGGCGCCCCGAGGTGCGCGGTCAGGTCGGCCGGTGCCCCGTTGGCGTGGACCTGCGCCAGGGCGGTGAGGAAGGTGACGGGCTCGGGGTGCCCGGTCCTCAGGACGGCGGTGCCGGTGGCCTTCCCCGCGGTGGCCTCGTTCACGAGCGCGGTCAGGACCGGATCGGGGCCGAGTTCGAGGAAGTGGCGGACGCCCTGTTCGTGGAGGGTGCTGACGCCGTCGGCGAAGCGGACCGCTTCCCGCACGTGACGGACCCAGTAGGCGGGGGTGGTGAGGTGGTCGGGATCGGCGATCAGGCCGGTCAGGTTGGAGACCAGGGGGATGGTCGGTGCGTGGTAGGTGAGGTCCGCGGCGACGCGCTCGAACGCCTCCAGCATGGGATCCATGTGGGGTGAGTGGAAGGCGTGGGAGACGGTGAGGCGCCGGGTCTTGACGCCGTGCTCCTTGAGGACGGCGGCGAGGTCCGTGGTGAGGTCCTCGTCGCCCGAGATGACGAGGGAGGAGGGCCCGTTGACCGCCGCGACGGAGACGTGCTGCTCCAGACCTTCGAGCAGCGGACGGACTTCGTCCTCCGCGGTGCGCAGGGCGATCATGGCACCGTGGGTGGGGAGGGCTTGCATGAGGGTGCCGCGGGCGGCGACGAGTCGGCAGGCGTCGTCGAGTGAGAAGACGCCTGCGACGTGGGCGGCGGT
>NZ_JBHXTO010000299.1:0-2680 GCF_042677425.1 Streptomyces sp. NPDC127119
GTACCCCGCGCCCCTAACAGCCAAAAGACTGCGCCGTTCCCCGCGCCCCTGAGCGGGACGGGGCGCAGCCCCTCCCCAAGGGGCGCGGGGAACGGCGCGAGCAACCCCCACCGGACCTGCAGGTTCAGGGGCGCGGGGAACTGCGCAATCTTTTCGTCTTTCGGGGGCGGAGCCCCTTGGGGGCGCGGGGAACTGCGCGGGCAGCAACCCCCACCGGACCCGCGGACGGCGTACTCCGTCAAAGAACTAGGCTGCCGCCATGAGCGATCAGCCGCCGGTACTGCACGTGACGGGCCGCGTACTCGTCGCCCCCGACGACGCCAGGGACGAACTCTGGATCGTCGACGGCAAGGTCACCTACGACCGCCCCCGCGGCGAGGCCGCACAAGACGTCCGCACGATCGACGGCTGGACCCTGCCAGGACTGGTCGACGCCCACTGCCATGTGGGCCTCGGCCCCCACGGAGCCGTCCCCGACGACGAGTCGGAGAAGCAGGCCCTGGCCGACCGGGAGGCCGGCACACTCCTCCTCCGCGACGCAGGCTCACCCGCGGACACCCGCTGGGTCGAGGACCGCGACGACCTCCCGAAGATCATCAGGGCGGGCCGCCACATCGCCCGTACCCGCCGCTACATCCGCGGCTTCGCGCACGAGATCGAGCCGCCGGACCTCGTCGCGTACGTGGCCCAGGAGGCCCGACGCGGCGGCGGCTGGGTCAAGCTCGTGGGCGACTGGATCGACCGCGGGACCGGCGACCTCGGCGCGTGCTGGCCGCGCGACGCGGTGGAGGCGGCGATCGCCGAGGCCCACCGCCTCGGCGCCCGCGTCACCGCGCACTGCTTCGCCGAGGACTCCCTGCGGGACCTCGTAGAGGCGGGCATCGACTGCATCGAACACGCCACCGGCCTGACCGAGGACACGATCCCGCTCTTCGCCGAACGCGGCGTCGCGATCGTCCCGACCCTCGTGAACATCGCCACGTTCCCGCACCTCGCGGACGGGGGCGAGGCCAGGTTCCCCCAGTGGTCCGCGCACATGCGGCGACTGTACGAGCGCCGTTACGACACCGTGCGCGCCGCGTACGACGCCGGGATCCCGGTGTTCGTCGGCACCGACGCGGGCGGCACGCTGCCGCACGGCCTGGTGGCGGGGGAGGTCGCCGAGCTGGTCAAGGCCGGTATCCCGCCCCTCCAGGCGCTTTCGGCCACCACGTGGGGCGCCCGTGCGTGGCTGGGCCGGCCCGGCCTGGAGGAAGGGGCTCCGGCCGACCTCGTCGTGTACGAGCAGGATCCGCGGGCGGACGTACGGGTCCTGGCGGCGCCGCGGCGGGTGGTGCTGGACGGCCGGGTCGTCGGCTGACGGAGAGTGACCGCGGGGCCCGTTCCCTGCGGCGCGCACTCCCTCCCGCGCTCCGGCGCTTTCCAGCCAGTTCGGTGGAGTTCAGTGATCCGGGTGGCCTTGAGGAACGTACGTGCAGGATGAATCGAAGAGGTGCGCGGAAAGTCCACGTATGGGTGAACTCCCGTCAGCTCGCTGACTGTTCACTCTCCGTGCGTAAGGATTCCCGTCATCGACGCCGCCGGACGCTCCCCGCATGTCCCTGCGAGCGGAGCGTCCTGCGGCGTCGCGTCTCCGGTTCTGTCTCCTGTGGGGGTCCCACCACCATGAACAGCAATGCTTTCCGTATGCCCGCACGCAGGCTGGCCGCCACCGCGGCCGCCGTCTCCCTGGCCGCGGGTCCCGCGGTCCTGGCCGGCGCGGGTCCCGCCCACGCGACCGACGGCCACGGTCGCGCCGGCGCCGTCGTGCTCCGCACCGGGCTCGACGTGTCCCTGCTCAACAAGACCGTGAACGTCCCGCTCGCGGTCTCGCTCAACGAAGTACAGGCGCCGCGGAGCGCCGAGAAGACCACGCTCACGGCGAAGCTGGACGGGGTCGACGGCGGACAGCCGTTCACCGTGCTCGGCGCGGAGGTCGCCAGAGCGGGTGCGACCGTGTCCGCGGAGAAGGCCGAGGGGTCGGTGCACCTCGCCCACGCCAAGGTGCACATTCCTGGACTGCCGCTGCTGTCCCTCATCGAGGTCGATCAGGTCACCGCGAAAGCGGTCTGCGCGGCGGGGGAGAAGCCGGTCGCCTCGGCGAATCCGCTGGGTGCGGTGACGGTGCTCGGCAAGAGGACCACGGTGAGCGCCGGCGGGGTGACGGAGGTGAAGGTGCCGGGGGTCGGTGAGGTCCGCCTGGACCTGTCGTCCACACGGACCACGTCCCGTACGGCGGCGGCGACCGCGCTGCGGCTCAAGGTGTCCGTGAACCCGCTGAAGCTGAACGTGGCGGAAGTTGAAGGAACGGTCACTCTGGCGGAGGCGACCTGCGAGTCCCCGGCGGAGCCCGTGCCGGGGGTGTCGCCGCAGGGCGCTGCCGCGGAGTCGCCGGGGCTCGCGGAGACCGGCGGCAGTTCGGCGACGCGGTATGTGGCGGCGGGGGCGCTCGCGCTACTGGTGGCAGGCGCCACAGCGGTAACCCTGACCCGCCGCCGCCGAGCCTGACGCCGGACCCGCGCCCCTGCGGGGGAGGGTGGCGTAAGACCGAGTGCTCACTGCGACCCGGCGGGGGCCGTTCGCGCAGTTCCCCGCGCCCCTAAAAACCAAAAGACTGCGCAGTTCCCCGCGCCCCTTAGGC
>NZ_JBHXTO010000300.1:0-2557 GCF_042677425.1 Streptomyces sp. NPDC127119
CCCCTTTCCAGGGCGCGGGGACCTGCGCAATCTTTTTACCCTCGCTCAGGCTCTTTGTTTGTTGCCCCTCATTGCCGTGTAGAGCATGTCTCCCAGGAAGACGATGACGACCGCGGCCACCAGTTGGAGGGCGTGACGGCCCCAGTCGATACCGCTGGTCTCACCGATGCCGATACCGCGGGCGATCGCGTTGCCCACGATCGCGCCGATGATTCCGAAGATCGTGGTGAGCCAGAGCGGACTGTGCTGCTTGCCAGGAATGATCGCCTTGGCCAGCAAGCCCAGTACGAATCCCACGATGATCGCCCACAACCAGCCCATGGCTGCCTCCTATACGGCTCTACGCGAGCATTACGCCCAGTGTCGGCCCGGGTGCCGTACGGCGCATGTCGGGCACGGCCATACGCGGTACGGCGCAGACGTCCCCAGCCGCGCCGGAGCCGACCCGGTCTCGTGGGCGGCGCGACCGCGGCGTAACGTTGTTGCCGGTACGGGCCGGGGAGCGTCCGACTCAGGCGGGGTGGTGGAACGTGATGCGGAAGCAGAGCGAGACCGAGGTCTTCCGGATCACCGGGGCCAGGCAGGGGCTCACCGACGACGTGCGGGGCAGGCAGCGCCGCTACATCATCTCGATGTCCGTCCGTACGGTCTCCGTCGTCCTCGCGGCCACCCTCTGGAACGTGGAGCGCCATGTCGCCGTCGTTGCGCTGGTTCTCGGCGTGCTGCTCCCCTACATCTCCGTCGTGATCGCCAACGCGGGACGCGAGAACGTGCCCTCTCTGCCGTCCACTTTCGTGACCGCTCCGACCCGTCCGATGCTTGCGGGGCCGGGCGCCGGCGGGGCCGCGGAACCCGTCGCGGAAGACCTGACGGCCGCCCCCGGCACACGGCTGCGGGACGAGCCGCACGAACGGGCCTGAGCACCGGGGATCCGGAAAAAGCGGAATCCGAAACCTCTGCCAAGCTCAAGAAAAGCTCAGATCAATCATGTTGTTCCGTTGCCGGGCGATGGGTTAGCCGTGACATACTTGGTACGCACTCCGCATCCCCCGTCGGAGTGACAGACCGACGCCGGGCAGCTCCCCCCGTGGCTGCTCGGCGTCGCCTTTTCCGGAGCCTTCAGGACTCGTGGGAACCCCTCGGGACTCGGCTAGTGTCGAGGACGTGATCCTGAACGTTCCCGGTTCCGAGCCGTCGTCCCCGTCCTCCCCTGTCTGCTCCGCCAAGGGCTGCCGGGCCGACGCCGTGTGGGTGCTCGCCTGGAACAACCCGAAACTGCACACGCCGGAGCGCCGCAAGACCTGGCTCGCGTGCGAGGAGCACCGCGACCATCTGTCGAAGTTCCTGGGCGTCCGCGGCTTCCTGAAGGACGTGGTCCTCCTGTCGGAATGGGAGTCCGCGGAGCAGCAGCCCGGAAATTGAGGGGCGGGCCCGGCGGTCAGCCGCCGATCGCCGACATCGGGCGGTCCGGCTGCACGAAGGAGGGGTCGTCCAGACCTGCCCCGGCCTTCTTGCCCCACATCGCCAGCCGCCAGATCCGGGCGATCTCCTCGTCCGGCGCGTCCGAGCGGAGCGCCGCCCGCAGGTCGGTCTCCTCCTGGGCGAAGAGACAGGTGCGGACCTGCCCGTCCGCGGTGAGCCGCGTACGGTCGCAGGCCGAGCAGAACGGGCGGGTGACCGAGGCGATCACGCCGACCCGGTGCGGGCCGCCGTCCACCACCCAGCGCTCCGCGGGTGCCGAGCCGCGCTCGTCGGCCCCTTCCTCCGTCAGCTCGAAGCGGGTGCGCAGCGAGGTGAGGATGTCGCCGGCGGTGACCATGCCGTCGCGCTTCCAGCCGTGCTGGGCGTCCAGCGGCATCTGCTCGATGAACCGCAGTTCGTAGTCGTTCTCCACGGCCCAGGCGAGCAGGTCCGGCGCCTCGTTCTCGTTCAGTCCGGGCATCAGTACGGAGTTGACCTTGACGGGGGTCAGTCCCGCGGCGCGGGCCGCTTCGAGGCCCTCGATGACGTCCTTGTGGCGGTCACGGCGGGTGAGGGTCTTGAAGACGTCCGGGCGCAGGGTGTCCAGCGAGACGTTGACCCGGTCGAGGCCCGCCGCCTTGAGGGCGGTCGCGGTGCGCTTGAGGCCGATGCCGTTCGTCGTCAGGGACATCTGGGGACGGGGTTCGAGGGCCGCCACACGCTCCACTATCCCGACCAGGCCGGGGCGCAGCAGGGGTTCGCCGCCGGTGAAGCGGACCTCGGTGATGCCGAGCCGGGTCACCGCCAGGTCGATGAGGCGGACGATCTCGTCGTCCGTGAGCAGGTCGGGCTTGGCCAGCCACTGCAGGCCCTCTTCGGGCATGCAGTACGTACATCTGAGATTGCACCGGTCGGTCAGCGAGACGCGCAGGTCGGTGGCCACCCGGCCGTAGGTGTCGATGAGCACGTGGGCCCCCTCCCTCGGTACTGCGGGCTTCGAACGATCAGTCGATCCGATATCAACGAGCCTACGTGACGGGACCGACAACACGGGTGGCCCGATCCCACGAGACGCACCGTGGCCGCGTCGTAGATC
>NZ_JBHXTO010000301.1:0-2539 GCF_042677425.1 Streptomyces sp. NPDC127119
GCCCGGTGGGGGCCGTTCGCGCTGTTCCCCGCGCCCCTCAAACGCGGGGCTGCGCCCCAGCCTTTGCCCTGAAGGAGCGCGGGGAACGGCGCGGCCCACCCCCACCGACCCGCACGTAAGGGGGCGCGGGGAACTGCGCGGGCAACCCCCACCGGCCCGCAGGCAAAGGGGCGCGGGGAACTGCGCGGGCAACCCCCACCGGCCCGCAGATGAAGGGGCGCGGGGAACTGCGCGAACGGCCCCCACCGGGCCGCAGGTGGAATTCGGGGCAAGGCCCACCCCCCCAGGGGCGCGGGGAACTGCGCGCTCAGCCCCCACCGAGCCGCAGATGAAGGGGCGCGGGCAACCCGCAGGGCCCGCAGTCGTATTGACCGTCCGCCATCGTGGTGGTGTGCTCGGCGGACGGTGAGGGGAGGACGGGGATGCGTAACGACCGTCATGCCAAAGGCCCGAGTTTCGCCGAACTGCGCCCTCTCAAAACCGCCCCCGACCAGCCCGGCTTCCCCGTCTACCCCGACCTCGTCGAACGCCTCACGCGGGACAAGGACCACCCGGACCCCGACGGAGTCATCCCGCACACCATGGCGACCTGCGCCGCCTACGCGTACGCCGGATTCGCGCAGCGCGCCGACCCCGACACCGTCGCGATGATCATGACGCGCCTCGGCCTGGAGGAGAACGACTGCCAGGTGTTCGAGCAGCGCGTGGACGCCATGTACATCGCGTCGGCCGCGTACCTGATCCAGGACCGCGACCGCAGGATCGCCGTCCTGTGCTACCGCGGCACCCAGCCCGAGGACGTCATCAGCATCCTCACGGACGCGGACGTCCGCCCCGAGATGCTCGACGTCGAACTGGACGGCCGGCGCCACGAGGTCCACGCCGGCTTCTACCGGAACGTCCGCGCCACCCGCTACCTGGTCGTCGAGGCCCTGGACCGCGCGCTGCGCGGCGAGTCCGTGGTGCCCGGCGGGACGGGCACCCGCGGCCACGGCCTGGAGGCGCTCTACATCACCGGCCACAGCCTCGGCGGTGCGATGGCCGCGCTGATGGGGGTGATGCTCACGATGGAGCCCCGCTACCGCCGCATCGCCGACAAGCTCCGCGCCGTCTACACCTTCGGGCAGCCCATGGTCGGCGGCCCGGACTTCGCGCGGGCCTGCGAGGAGGCCACCGGCCCGTACAGCAGCCGGCCCCTGCGTGAGCGGATGCTCCGTTACATCTTCGACCGTGACGTCGTACCGGCTCTGCCGCCCCGCCCGGTCGGACCGTACGCGCCGTTCGGCCGGGAGTTCCACTACCGCAGGTCGCGCGGGCCGATGGACACGGCTCTGGCCTTCGCGGCGGACTCGGCGCTGGAAGCGGTGACCCTGCCCGGCGAACTGCTGCGTACTCTGATCGGCAACCCGATCCACCAACCGGCCGCCCGGATGGGAGAGTTGACGGTTCGTACGGCCGAGTCGCTGCGGCGTTCCGTGCGGCCCCTGCTGCGTGTGCGGCACGAGGGCTGGCAGGAGAGCGGCGAACCGGGCCTGCACTACCCGCAGATGGACTCGCTCGCCGGTCTGGCCGTCGTGGCGCCGCTGGCGTTCCTGGCGACCCGGCTGGCACTGACCCGGACCATCCCCTTCAAGTACTCCTTCGACGACCACGGCCCGGGCCACTACGTCAACTCCCTCGCTCCACCAGGGGTGTTGAGCGAGTTCGGAGACGTCCTGTAGCCCGGGCCGGGGAGCCCCGCGATCCGGGGAGACCGCCTACGGCTTGGCGTTCCACTCCGCGAGGACGGGGCGGCCGTGCTCCAGCGAGAGCCGGCTCACCGTGGCCGTGTCCAGCCGGAACAGCCGTCCGTCCGAGGCGGGCAGTCCGAGCCGGCGCGCGGTCAGGACGCGCAGGAAGTGCGAGTGGGCCACCAGGACCACGTCACCCTCGTCGAGCGCCTTCGCCGCGTGGGCGAGCACCCGGTCGGCACGCTCGCCCACCTCGGCGGGCGACTCGCCTTTCTGCCCGTCCGGGCCGGGCGGCACCCCGTCGTTCCACAGGTACCAGTCGGGACGGGTCCGGTGGATGTCGACGGTCCTGACACCCTCGTACGCCCCGTAGTTCCACTCGTGCAGATCGGGGTCGACGACGGCCCCGGTCAGCCCCGCCAGCTCCGCGGTCCGTATCGCGCGCCGGAGGGGACTGGTGAGCACGAGGACACAGGACCGCCCGGCGAAGAGCGGGACGAGGGACTTCGCCTGTTCCTCGCCGTGGGGGGTGAGGGGCAGGTCGGTCCAGCTGGTGTGCTGTCCCGATCTGCTCCACTCGGTCTCGCCGTGTCTGACGAGGAGAAGGTCGCCCATGACTCCTACTTCGCGGACTCGACGGCGTGGCCGCCGAACTGGTTGCGCAGTGCCGCGATCATCTTCATCTGCGGCGAGTCGTCCTGCCGGGACGCGAAACGGGCGAACAGCGACGCGGTGATCGCGGGCAGCGGTACCGCGTTGTCGATGGCCGCCTCGACGGTCCAGCGGCCCTCGCCGGAGTCCTGCGCCAA
>NZ_JBHXTO010000302.1:0-2472 GCF_042677425.1 Streptomyces sp. NPDC127119
TCCCCGCCCCCCACAACCACAAATGTTTGCCCCTTCCCCCCCGCCCCTTCAGGGGCGCGGGGAACTGCGCAATCCTTGAGGCCAGCCCCCACCGGGGCGCAGGCTGCCGGCTACACCGTGAACTTGACCGCTTCCAGCCAGCGGTTGTTCTCCAGGGAGCCGCCGAAGATGAACCCTTCACCCTCGCCCGGCTTGTCGCAGCCGAGCCCCAGCCAACCCCCGTCATGCACATGCGCGTTCTGGCACACGGCCCCACCCCCGTTGTCGACGTTGATGGTGAACCCCAGCAGATTCGGCGCGTCCTTCTTCGTACTGCCGATGTAGTTGTCGATCCCGTCGGCCGCACCCGACCAGGGCGCGATGTAGTGTCCCTGCCCGTTCGTCGTCGCGGGGTCGTTGACGAATGCCGCGCTGGCCGTCCCCTTGGTCCCCGACACGGCGATGTTGAGGCTCTTCAGCGGCGTGTTCTCCCCGACGGTGCCCGCCGTCTCGCCGTCGCAGACCGCTTCCGTCCAGCCGTCGTCCTTCACGAAGGCCCGGTAGCAGATGTGCTTCTTGTCGGGTTCCTCCGCGGCCAGTTCCTGGACGGCGGTCGCCGCGGTCCGCTCCGGGGCCTTGGTCTCCTTGTCGTCGTCGGAACCACCGCCTCCGGCTCCGGCCGCCGCCCCGCCCGCGGCCTGTGTCGGCGCGGCGGCCGGCGGCGTCGTGGGGGCGACGGTGGGAGTGGTCGGCATGGGCGGGGACGCGGTGGGGCTGCTGGGCGGCAGTGTGCTGATGCCGGCTTCCTGCAGTTTCTCCGTGGCCGTACTGCGCACCTGCGGCTTGTAGGCGATCCACAGCATCACGAAGGTGATGGCGAGCGCCATGAAGACACCCAGGAAGGTGGCGAGCCAGCGCGGCAGGAACCCCTTCTGGACGTACGTGCCCTGCACGTCCAGCGGGTCCACACCCGAGCGTTGGACGGCGAGGGTGTACGGCCTGTCCTCCTTGGATCCGAACCAGATGATCTGGCGCGGCTTCAGCGTCGTCTTGACGAACGCCGCACGCCCCGGCTCGATCTGCACGTTCGAGGGGTGGATGTCGTACGACAGGTGATCACCGTTGTCGGTGCCGCTCACCGACGCGGTGAGCTTCGTGTTGCCCAGGTTGTCCACGGCCAGCTTCGGACGCCCCCGGAAACGGCCCTTCACGGTCGGCGGCACCAACTCCGCCCGCACCTCCGTGAACGGAGTGATCGTCAGGTTCCCCTCGGGAACCGTCGTCGCCTCAGGATGCTCCGTCGGCGTGATCCGGACCGCGTACGCATTGGGCCCCGCCGTCGCATCGGGCGTACGCGGCGGCGCGAACGCGATGTCCACCGAACCCGTCGTCCCCGGATACAGCCGCAGAACCTGCGGCTCCACCCTCGCCCACGGCGCCAGCGGACCAACCGCCTCGAAGCGGTACTCGTCCACCACATCACCGGTGTTACGCAGACGCAGCCGCACCGTCGTACTGCCACCCGGGTCCACGGTCGCGGAGGCGGGCTCCAAGGAAGTCCAAAGGCTCACTCTGGGAACTTAAACACCGATCCCGTGCCGAGTCAGGAAGCAGCGGGGCAGGATGCGTGCCCGAACAGGCGGCACCGACTGCCCCTGGTCTCAGCCTCTGTTGGGATGAATGACCAGCCACTCCTGGTCATCGGTGTTGGAGCAGTGATACAGCGTCAGGTTCGTGTCGACGGTGCCGGTGCTGAACCCGGCCACGTCCAGGCACTTGTTGTTGCTGGCGAAGTTGCGGATCCAGTAGGCGCCGCTCTCCTGCTTGTCGATCCACCACAGGTCGTTGTCGGCCGTCGTGCCGTCGCACGGGGACTCGTATATCCCCACCTGCACGGGCTGGGCCCCGGCGTTCGGCAGGTCCATGCAGAGCTGGTCCTTGACGTTGCGGATCACGAAGAGGGCGGAACCGCCGGGTCCCCCCTTCGGCTGGCGCACCTCCAGGTTCCAGAGCTGGTTGTCCTCGGCCGGGTTCTCGGTGCAGGGGGCCTGCTGTACGCGGCCGGTCGCCTTGCCCTTCTCACGGCCCGGGAGGTCGGCGCACATCTTGGTGGTCGGGTTCCGCAGGAGGATCTCGGTCGCGGGGACGACGCTCTTCGGCTTCGGCTTCGGGGACGGGTTTCCCCCGCCACCGCCGCCACCGCCACCGCTGTCACCTGACGCAGTCGGAGCGGCGGGCTCGGAGGCCACCGGTTCGACGGACGGGGCCTTGGGCGCCTCGGGGGTCAGCGAGGGGGAGGGAGCCAGCGTGCTGATGCCCGCTTCCTGCAGCTTCTCGGTGGCGGAGCTGCGGACGCTGGGCTTGTAGGCGATCCACAGCATCACGAAGGTGATGGCGAGCGCCATGAAGATGCCGAGGAAGGTGGCGAGCCAGCGCGGCAGGAACCCTTTCTGGACGTACGTGCCTTCGACGTCCATCGGGTCCACACCGGAC
>NZ_JBHXTO010000303.1:0-2460 GCF_042677425.1 Streptomyces sp. NPDC127119
CTTCCACTCACCCCACATGAACCCCATGCTCGACGACTTCGAGCACATCGCCGCGGACCTCACCTACCACACACCCACCATCCCCCTCGTCTCCAACCTGACCGGCCGGGCCGCCGCCCCGCGTCGCATCACCACCCCTGCCTACTGGGTCCGTCATGTGCGGGAAGCGGTCCGCTTCGCCGACGGCGTCGGCACCCTCCACGACCGGGGCGTCCGCCACTTCATCGAACTCGGCCCGGACGCCACGCTGACCACCATGGCCAAGGAGTGCGTGCCGCAGGGCGACGACGTCACGTTCGTCCCCCTCATGCACCGCGACCGGAACGAGGCCCAGGCCTTCCTCGCCGCCCTGGCGGCCGCGCACACCCACGGCAGCAGCCTCGACTGGACCCTGCTGACCGGCACGGCTCCCGCCGCCGCCCTTCCCACCTATCCCTTCCAACGCCAGAGCTACTGGCTGGAGGCGCCGAAGCCCACCGCGGGTGCCGGCGGTCCGGGACTGACGGCGACGAGCCATCCGGTGCTGACCACCTCGGTCGAGCTGCCCGACGGCGGCGGACACCTGTTCCTCGGCCGCATCTCGGCTTCCGACCCCGCCTGGATCCCCGAACACACCGTCTTCGGCACCCAGGTGCTGCCCGGCGCGGCGTTCGTCGACCTTCTCCTCCACGCGGCGGGGCACGTGGGCTGTGAGCAGATCGAGGAACTGACCCACCATGTGTTCCTCGCCGTGCCGGACCGCGACGCGCTCCAGCTGCGGGTCCTCGTCGAGGCCGCGGACGAATCCGGACGCCGCCGGTTCACTGTCTACTCGCGGCCGGAGGACGCGCCGACCGGCGACGACTGGACCCGGCACGCCACGGGCGCACTCACCGCGGAGCCCGGTGCGGTCCCCGCGTCGGCCGACGTGTTCTCGGACGACCTCTGGCCCCCGGCCGCCTCGGCCTACCTGGACCCGGAGGAGTTCTACGACCGGATCTCCGAAGCGGGACTGGGATACGGGCCGCTGTTCCGCGGACTGCGGTCGGCCTGGCAGGACGGGGACACGCTGTACGCGGAAGTCGCCCTCCCCGCGGGCACCGACCCGGGCACGTACGGCATCCACCCGGCCCTGCTCGACGCGGCGCTCCAGCCTGCGGCGCTCGTCGCGGGTGACGGGACGGCCGGCGACTCCGTCAGGGTCCCGTTCTCCTGGGGTGGTGTGTCCCTGTACGCCACGGGAGCGACCGCACTGCGGGTCCGCATCGAATCCTCCGCGCCGGACACCGTTTCGCTCGTCGTCGCCGACCGGACGGGTGCGGCGGTGCTGACGATCCGCTCCCTCAGCATGCGGACCGTCGGCGCCGACCAACTCGCCGCCGTGCGTACGGCCGACACCGCGGAGCTCTACGGGGTCGACTGGCTCGCCCTTCCCGTACCGGGGGACAACGACCGGGCCGCTGCCGAGACCGCGTGGACCGTGGTCGCCGATCCGCACAACCAGCACCTCGCGTCGTCGCCGGCGGCGCTCGGCACCGCGGTGGAGGTCCGGCCGGACTCGATGACCCTCCCGGCGGCGGCACCGCAGGACAAGGCTTCCGGACCGGCGGTGTTCGTCACCTGGAGCGTCTGCGAACCCGGCGCCGACACGGTGCGGTCCGTACGCTCCGTCACGCGCCACGTGCTCGGCCTCGTCCAGTCGGTCGTGGCCGACGAACGAACCGACTCCCGTCTGGTGGTCCTCACCAGGGGCGCGACGACCACCGGCAGCGGCGACGAGTCGGCCGACCTGGCCGGAGCGGCGGTCTGGGGGCTGATCCGCACCGCGCAGTCGGAACACCCCGGCCGGTTCACCCTGATCGACCTCGACGGCTCGGACGCGTCCCTGCGGGCCGTACCGGCCGCCCTGGCCACCGCGGAACCGCAGCTCGCCGTGCGCGACGGCTCGCTCCTCGTACCGCGCCTCGGCCGCATCCGTACCGGCGCCCCCGTAGCGGCGCCGGACGGCTCGCAGTCGCAGGACCCGGCGTCGGACGGCTCGGAGCCGGACGGCTCACCGGTGCGGTTCGACACGGACCGGACGGTCCTCGTCACCGGCGGAACCGGCGCCCTGGGCAGGCTCCTCGCCCGTCACCTGGTGGTCACGCACGGCGTCAGGAGGCTGCTGCTCACCAGTCGCCGCGGCGCAGCCGCGGGCGACACGCTCGTCGGCGAACTGGCCGGTCTCGGCGCCGAGGTCACGATCGCGGCCTGCGACGTGGCCGACCGCCGGGCGCTGGAGGACCTGCTCGCCGGGCTTCCGGAGGAGCACCCGCTCGGCGCGGTCGTGCACTGCGCCGGCACCCTCGACGACGGCATCGTGACGGCGCTCACTCCTGAGCGGTTCGACGCGGTGCTGCGTCCGAAGGTGGACGGTGCGTGGAACCTGCACCGGCTGACCCAGGACATGGACCTGGACGCGTTCGTGCTGTTCTCCTCCGT
>NZ_JBHXTO010000304.1:0-1906 GCF_042677425.1 Streptomyces sp. NPDC127119
CCCCCTCACCACTTGGTGAGGGGGCGCCCGCTTGCGGCCGGGGTCAGGAAGGAACCGGCGCGGGCACGCCCAGCGTGCCGGTGGCGTTCTCCGTCCACGCGTGGTCCTTCACCGAGCGGGACCTGATCATCAGGCTGCGGCCCGCCGCCGGATTCTCGGGACCGACGACCACCTGGAGCAGCGCGGCGTCCTCGGAACCGAAGGTGACGGGCGCGTTCAGCACGAGTTCCGCCACCTCGTCCAGACCCACCGTCAGGGCCGCGTGCAGCGCGAGCTCGATGAACGCGGTGCCCGGCAGGACCACGGTCCCCATGACGATGTGATCGCTCAGCCACGCGTGCGAGTTCAGCGTCACCCGACCCGTGAACAGGTGGCTGCCGTCCGGGAGTTCGGTCGCCGTGGCCAGCAGCGGATGGGAGGTGGACTCCAGGCCGAGGACGGCCGGGGAACCGGCGGGCTCGGGTGCGTCGAGCCAGTACCGACGACGCTGGAACGCGTACGTGGGAAGAGTGACGTTCCGGGCCACGCGCCCGGCGAGGACGCCCGTCCAGTCGACGGCGACACCGCCCGCGTGTGCCTGGACGAGGCCCGCGAGCAGGGTGGCCGGCTCCGGGGCCCCCGGCCGGACCAGCGCCGCGGCGCTCGCCTGCGGCAGTGCCTCGCGGGCCAGCGCGGTGAGGACGGCGTCCGGGCCGATCTCCAGGTACAGCGTGACGCCGTCGTTGTGCAGTGCCTTGAGGCCGTCGTGGAAGCGGGTGGTGCTGCGGACGTGGTCGGTCCAGTAGCCGGCCCCGGTGATCTCGGAACCCGCGAGCCCACCGGTGACGGTGGAGACGAGGGGGATGGTGGGTGTGTGGTAGGTGAGGTCCGCGGCGATGTGCTCGAAGTCGTCGAGCATGGGGTTCATGTGGGGTGAGTGGAAGGCGTGGCTGACGGTGAGGCGGCGGGTGCGTCGTCCTTGGGTGGCGAAGTGCTGGGCGATGGTGGTGACGTCGTGTTCGTCGCCGGAGATGACGAGGGCGTGGGGTCCGTTGATGGCGGCGATGCCGGTGTGTGGGGTGAGGTGTGGGGTTGTTTCGTCCTCGGTGGCTTCGATGGCGATCATGGCGCCGTGGGTGGGGAGGGCTTGCATGAGGGTGCCGCGGGCGGCGACGAGTCGGCAGGCGTCGTCGAGTGAGAGGACTCCCGCCACGTGGGCGGCCGCGATCTCACCGACGGAGTGGCCCATCAGGTGGGTGGGCGAGACGCCGAACCGGTCCACCACGAGCCGGGCGAGCGCCGTCTGCAGCGCCAGAAGCCCCGGCTGGGTGTAGCGGGTCTCGTTCAGCAGGGCCGGGTCGTCGCTGAAGACGACCTCCTTGACGGAATGCTCGGCGTCGAGGTACCGGTCCAGAGCGGCGCAGGCCTCGTCGAAGGCCTCGCGGAAGACGGGATAGGTGTCGTAGAGAGCGCGTCCCATCCCCGCGTGCTGGGAGCCCTGACCGGTGAAGAGGAAGGCGACCTTCCCGGTGGGCGGCTGGGCACGGAAGGCGACGGGGGAGGGGTCCTGCGCGAGGGCGCCGAGTTGTGCGAGCAACTCCTCACGGGTGGCGCCCACGGCAGCGGCGTTGTGTTCGAAGGTGGTGCGCGTGGTGGCCAGGGAGTGGGTGATGTCGGCAGCGTGGAGCTCGGGGTGTTCGTTCACGTGCTCCAGGAGCCGTTCGGCCTGGGCGCGTAGTGCCTGTTCGGACTTGGCGGACAGGATCCAGGGGAGGAGGGTTCCCTCGGGGATGTCCGGTGTCTGTGGGGTGTTCGTGTCCTGTGGTGTGGGTGGGGCTTCGAGGATGAGGTGGGCGTTGGTGCCGCTGATGCCGAAGGAGGAGACGGCGGCGCGTCGGGGGTGGTCGGTTTCGGGCCAGGGGCGGGC
>NZ_JBHXTO010000305.1:0-1824 GCF_042677425.1 Streptomyces sp. NPDC127119
CGTCCTTGCGGAGGCGGAACCAGTAGAAGCCGTGGCCGGCGAGGGTGAGGAGGTAGGGGAGTTCGCCGATGGCGGGGAAGCGGACGCCGCCGATGAGTTCGACGGGGTGGCGTCCGTTGAAGGTCTGGAGGTCGAGTTCGGTGGGCTGGGCGAAGCGGGAGAAGTTGTGGACGCACAGCACGAGGTCGTCCTTGTATTCGCGCAGGAAGGCGATGACGGCGGGGTTGGAGGAGGGCAGTTCGGTGTAGGAGCCGAGGCCGAACGCGGGGTTCTGTTTGCGGATCTCGATCATGCGGCGGGTCCAGTGGAGCAGGCTGGAGGGGTTGCTCATGGATGCTTCGACGTTGGTGACCTGGTAGCCGTGGACCGGGTCCATGATCGTGGGGAGGTAGAGGCGTCCGGGGTCGCAGGAGGAGAAGCCGGCGTTGCGGTCGGGGGTCCACTGCATGGGGGTGCGCACGGCGTCGCGGTCGCCGAGCCAGATGTTGTCGCCCATGCCGATCTCGTCGCCGTAGTAGAGGATCGGCGACCCGGGCAGGGACAGCAGGAGTGCGGTGAACAGTTCGATCTGGTTGCGGTCGTTGTCGAGGAGGGTGGCGAGGCGGCGGCGGATGCCGATGTTGGCGCGCATGCGGGGGTCTTTGGCGTATTCGGCATACATGTAGTCGCGTTCTTCGTCGGTGACCATTTCGAGGGTGAGCTCGTCGTGGTTGCGCAGGAAGATGCCCCACTGGCAGCCGGAGGGGATCGCGGGGGTTTTCGCCAGGATCTCCGACACCGGGTAGCGGGATTCGCGGCGGACGGCCATGAAGATGCGCGGCATGACGGGGAAGTGGAAGGCCATGTGGCATTCGTCGCCGCCGGCGGTGTAGTCGCCGAAGTAGTCGACGACGTCTTCGGGCCATTGGTTGGCTTCGGCGAGCAGGACGGTGTCGGGGTAGTGGGCGTCGATCTCGGCGCGGACCTGTTTGAGGACCTGGTGGGTGGCGGGGAGGTTTTCGCAGTCGGTGCCCTCTTCGGCGAAGAGGTAGGGGACGGCGTCGAGGCGGAAGCCGTCGATGCCGAGGTCGAGCCAGAAGCGCAGGGCGGAGACGATTTCCTCGACGACGGCGGGGTTTTCGAAGTTGAGGTCGGGCTGGTGGGAGAAGAAGCGGTGGAAGTAGTACTGCTTGCGGATGGGGTCGAAGGTCCAGTTGGAGGCTTCGGTGTCGACGAAGATGATGCGGGCGTCGGCGTACTGCTGGTCGTCGTCGGCCCACATGTAGTAGTCGCCGTAGGGGCCTTCGGGGTCGTTGCGGGAGGCCTGGAACCAGGGGTGCTGGTCGCTGGTGTGGTTCATGACGAAGTCGATGATGACGCGCATGCCGCGCTGGTGGGCGGCGTCGACGAATTCCACGAAGTCGGCGAGGTCGCCGAATTCGGGGAGGACGGCGGTGTAGTCGGAGACGTCGTAGCCGCCGTCGCGCAGGGGGGACTGGAAGAAGGGGGGCAGCCACAGGCAGTCGACGCCGAGCCATTGGAGGTAGTCGAGTTTGGCGGTGAGGCCTTTGAGGTCGCCGATGCCGTCGCCGTTGCTGTCCTGGAAGGAGCGGACGAGGACTTCGTAGAAGACGGCGCGTTTGAACCATTCGGGGTCCCGGTCCTTGGCGGGGGTGTCCTCGAAGGTGTCCGGGACGGGTTCGTTGACGATCATGTGGGTGACCCTCCGGTGGGCGGTGAGGACGGTCGCAGGACGGTCAGTACGTGCGCGGCCCGGTGGCCGGGCGTGAGGCGTACGTAGTTGGTCCTGCCCCAGGGGTAGATCTCGCCGGTCAGCTCGTCGCG
>NZ_JBHXTO010000306.1:0-1798 GCF_042677425.1 Streptomyces sp. NPDC127119
CAGCAGATAGCCCGTCCGGCGTTTGAGGACCGGGGGTTCGGGGGCTGGCCCCCGAGGCAGTGACGGGAACGGGTAGGGGCGGCGGGGGCGAGGCAAACCCCCCGTCACCGCACGGGGATCACATCCACATCACGTCGAAGGGACAACGACGACGATGTTCCATCCCAGACGCACGCTCAAGGCCCTGCTCCTGCCCCTGGCAGCAGGCCTCGCCCTGACCCTGCTACCCGCGCAGAGCGCCTCCGCGGCCACCACCCTCACCAACCCCGGCTTCGAATCGAACGGCACCGGCACCGCCACCCCCACCGGCTGGACGGCCTATTCGGCCGGAGGCCAGACCGCGGCCTCCTACGCCGAGTCGGGCGGCCACACCGGCAGCTACCGGCTCACGCACTACTCGGCCTCCGCGTACAAGGTGGAGACGTACCAGTACCTCTCCGGCCTCACCAACGGCACCTACAAGCTCACCGCCTGGGTGCGTTCGGGCGGCGGCCAGAACTCCGCGTACCTCGCGCTCAAGAACTGCGGCAGCGCGGAGCAGCGCACGGACATCCCCGTGTCGTCCAGCGGCTGGCTGCGGATCGTCACCTCCATAGCCGTGACGAACAACCAGTGCACGATCAGCGTCAACTCCGACGCCAAGGCCGGCAACTGGATCAATGTCGATGACCTGACTTTCACGTCCGGGTCAACAGCCCTGTCCATCAAGGGCTCTGACGTGTCGTCACTCGCCAAGAGCGAAGCCAGGGGCGGTGTCTACAAGAACAGTTCCGGCACCACCGGTGACGCCCTCGCCATCCTCAAGTCCGCCGGGCAGAACTACGCCCGTCTCAAGGTGTGGGTGAACCCCGCCGACGGCTACAACGACAAGGCGCACGTCCTCGCCGTCGCCAAGCGCGTCAAGGCGCAGGGCATGAAACTCCTCGTCGACTTCCACTACTCGGACACCTGGGCCGACCCGGGCGCCCAGTCCAAGCCCGCGGCCTGGTCCAGCCACTCCTACAGCCAGTTGAGGACGGACGTCTACAACCACACGTACGACGTTCTGAACGCCCTGAAGGCCCAGGGCACCACGGCCGACATGGTGCAGGTCGGCAACGAGATCAACGGCGGCATGCTCTGGAACGAGGGCTCCACCTCGAACTGGGCGCAGCTCGCCGGGCTGCTCAACTCGGGCTACGACGCGGTCAAGGCGGTCAACTCCGGTACGACCGTGGCGATCCACCTCGCCAAGGGCGGCGACCTGGCGGGCACCCGCTGGTGGTTCGACAGCGCCGTCTCCAACGGTGTGAAGTTCGACGTCATCGGCCTGTCCTACTACGGCTACTGGCACGGCACGCTCGCCGACTTCCAGACGACCCTGGACGACGCGGCGTCCCGCTACGGCAAGCCGGTGTACCTCGCCGAGACGGCCTATCCCTTCCGGCTGGACAGCGAGGACGCGACCGAGAACATCATCGACCTCGCGAGCGAGCTCGTCCCCGGCTACGCCGCCTCGACGGCGGGCCAGACGCAGTGGATGAAGGATGTCGCGAGCATCGTGGAGGCCGTCCCGAACGGCCGCGGTCTCGGCATCTTCTACTGGGAGTCCACCTGGACGGCGGTGACCGGCAACGGCTGGGACCCGACGGACCCCTCGTCCGGCAACGGCTGGGAGAACCAGGCCCTGTTCGGCTACGACGACAAGGCCCTGCCGGCGATGGCGTGGTTCAGTCACCGGTGACCGCCCGAACGTAACTGGGCGAGAGCCGGGAAGCACAACGGGGGTGGGGGGGGGTGGGGGGGCCGATGACAAACC
>NZ_JBHXTO010000307.1:0-1759 GCF_042677425.1 Streptomyces sp. NPDC127119
CAGTCTTTCAGCCCGTCCGGCGTTTGAGGACACAGTGACGGGAACGGGTAGGGGCGGCGGGGGCGAGAAAAGTGGGGTCAGGAGCGGACCGCTCTGCCTACCTCCGCGCGCAGCGCCACGAACTCCGGCAAGCCCCGCGTAGCGATCTGGTCGCGTTTGGCGGGGAGCGCGACCGGCAGGTCGAGGATCACCCGCGACCCGGGCCCGGCGGACAGCACCACCACCCGGTCCCCCACGTACACACTCTCGTCGATGTCATGCGTGACGAACACGATCGTCGCCCCTTCGGACTCGTGGACCTCAAGGAGCAGATCCTCCAGATCCTCCCGGGTCTGCGCGTCGAGGGACCCGAAGGGCTCGTCCATGAGCAGCAGCGACGGCCGGCAGACCAGCGCACGCGCGATGGCGACCCGCTGCTGCATGCCGCCGGACAGCTGCCAGGGATACCGCCGCCCCGCCCCGCGGAGCCCCACCCGTTCCAGCATCCGCTCGGCCTCCTCCCGCCGTTCCGCGCGCCCGAGTCCCCGCCGCCGCAGGGGAAGGGCGACGTTCTCGCGGACCGAGAGCCAGGGGTAGAGGGACCGTCCGTAGTCCTGGAAGACGACGGCCAGCCGGTCGGGGACACCGCTGACGGGCGTCCCGTCGACGGAGACGGTCCCCTGCTGGACCGGGAGCAGCCCGGCGACGGTCCGCAGCAGTGTCGACTTGCCGCAGCCGGACGGCCCGACGACGCACAGGAGTTGGCCGTCGGGCACGGTGAGGGTGATGTCGTGCAGGACGGGGTGATCGCCGTATCCCTGGCCGAGCGAGTCGAGACGCAGCATGCGGTCCTGTCACCTGTTCCCTCTGCCCAGCAGTCGCTTCTCGACCGCCAGCAGACCGGTGTTGAGTACGTATCCGAGTGCGCCGAGCAGCACCAGCGCGGCCCAGACCGTGAGCAGGTCCGAGCGTGACTGGGCGTCGGTGAGGGTGAAGCCGATGCCGTTGGCCGTGCCGGGCAGCAGCTCCGAGAAGACCATGAGGACGAGGCAGAGCGAAAGACTCAGGCGCAGGCCGGCGAAGATGCGGGGCAGCGCCGAGGGCAGGAAGAGGAACCGGAGCCGTTCGGCCTTGGTCAGCCGCAGTACCGCGGCCACTTCGACGCGCAGGGGGTCGGTGTTGCGGACGCCCTCCGCGGTGTTGATCAGGACGGGCCAGACCGCGCTGAAGACGATCGACGCGACCTGCATCCGGGTGCCGAAGTCGAGGAGCACGACGAAGACGGGCACCAGGGCCGGGGGTGGGACGGCCCGGGCGAACTGCAGGACCGGGTTGCACAGGGCGTGGGCCCGGCGGGAGCGGCCCAGGGCCGTACCGAGGGCGATACCGGCGATCGCGGCGAGGGCGAAGCCGGTGGTCATGCGGGTGAGGCTGGGGAGGATGTTCTCGGTGGCGGCGGGGGTGAGGAAGGCGTGGGTGGGCGGGCCCGAGAACCACAGGGTGTGGGTGTGGCGGGCGATGTCGGTGGGTGACGGGAAATAGACGGTGGGGTGGGTGCGGGTGGTGAGTTGCCAGGCGGCCACCGCGGTGGCCAGGACGGTCCAGCGCAGGAGGGGGCCGCGGGTTGCCGCCGCCTTGAGGCGCCTCACCGGCGGGCCTCGCCCCGGAGTTCTTCGCCCCCGCCGCCCCTACCCGTTCCCGTCCACGTATGGGGGCTGCGCCCCCTCGCCCCCCGTATCGCGCTGACGCGCTCGTCCTCAAACGCCGGACGGGCTGAAAG
>NZ_JBHXTO010000308.1:0-1711 GCF_042677425.1 Streptomyces sp. NPDC127119
CCCCCAAGCAGCCTGCGGGGCCTGCGGGGCTGAAAAGCAGGGGCTCAGCCCCGTTTTTCAGGGGCGCGGGGAACTGCGCGGCCCGCCCCCACCGGAGCCGCACACGAGCCGCTACCTCACACCCCCCGCGTCCAGCAACGCCACCGCCGTAGTGGTCGTCAGACCAGCAAGCGTCTCCGCCCCCGCCCCCGCCCGCGCACTCGCCCCGTCGAAGACCAGCGTGAGCTGGCGCGCCAGCAGCTCAGGATCACGCGCCCCTCCCCGCTCCGCGTCCACGCGAAACGCCTCGACCAAGGCACCCTTGACCCGCAGGGCCACGACACTGGCCGGATGCTCGGGGTCCTTGAGTTCGACCAGCGCCGACAGGTAGGGACACCCCCGGTAGTCGTCCTGCGCAGCCACCCGCTCCAGCTGCTCGAAGACGTACAGGATCCGCTCCCGCGGCGACCGCGGATCCTCGGGCCCGAGATGCAGCATCCGCCCGTACTCCGGTGCGCGCCGCTCCAGGCTCGCCGCGAGGACCTCGTCCTTGCTCGTGAAGAGCTGGTACATGGAGCGCTTGGACACCCCGGCGGCCCGGCACAGCGCCTCGACGCCGAGCGAGACGCCGTCGCGGTAGAAGAGCTCCGTGGCCGCGTCGAGCAGCCGGTCCCTCGTGGATGTCTTGTCCGTGGTGGTGGCCATGGGGCGAGGCTACCTCCGTCGCTCGGCCGACAGAAACCGATCGGTCTACCGGGTTCGCCGCGTGCCGGTCAGGCGACCAGCTGCGGGTACAGGACCGAAAGGTCGGCCGACAGGCCGGACTTGACCTGGCGGGTCAGATCGTCGGCGAGGACCTCGAAGGCGCCGCTCTCGATGCCGTCGAGCGCCTGCGCCGCCACGTCCACGGGCGAGGACTTGGGCGCGTCGATCGCCGCGGTCATGTCGGTGTCGACGTAACCGACGTGCAGCCCGGTGACGCTGATCCCGCGCGGGGCGAGGTCGAGCCGCAGGGAGTTGGTCTGGGACCAGAGCGCCGCCTTGGACGCGCTGTACGAGCCGGCCAGCCCGATCCACGACAGTACGGAGTGGACGTTCAGGATGTGGCCGCCGCCGTTGCGCTCGATCACGGGGACGAACGCGCGGGCGGTGAGCAGCGGCCCGTAGAAGTTCGTCTCGAAGTCCTTGCGTACGTCGTCGACCGGCGAGTCCAGGAACGACGTGTGCATGGAGACACCCGCGTTGTTGATCAGGACCGTGATGTCGCCGGCCAGTTCCGCGGCAGCCGCGACGGAGGCGGGGTCGGTGACCTCCAGGGCCAGCGGTACGGCCCGGGTGTCCTTGACGGTCCGCGGGTCGCGGGCGGTGGCGTACACCTTCTTCGCGCCCCGCTCGAAGAGCCCTTCCACCAGCGCCTTGCCGATTCCCCTGCCGCCACCGGTGACCAGGACGACGGAACCCTCGATTGCGGTCATGACTCTCTCCGAACCTCAGCGGACACGATGTGGAAACCGATCGGTTTCCCTCCTCCATGACGGTAAACCGATCGGTTTCACAATGCAAGCCGCGCGGACGGAAAGCAGCCGGGGAGCGGACGCGAAAACGGGAGTGGCCCCCGCAGGTACACCTGGGGGCACTCCCGTCGACCGGGTTTTGGTAAGCCACCCGCCGGGGGTACGCACCCCGGGGGCCCCGCAAGTCCACAACCGCCACCACCAACACGCGCTGTGTC
>NZ_JBHXTO010000309.1:0-1497 GCF_042677425.1 Streptomyces sp. NPDC127119
TGGGAGGGGCCGTTGGGTGCGGTGAGGCCGTTGGAGGCGCCGTCCTGGTTGACGGCGGAGCCGCGGATGACGGCGAGGACGGTGTGTCCGTTGGCCTGGGCGTCGGAGAGGCGTTCGAGGAGGACCATGCCCGCGCCTTCGGCCCAGATGGTGCCGTCGGCGGCGGCTGCGAAGGATTTGCAGCGGCCGTCGGGGGCGAGGCCGCGTTGGCGGCTGAATTCCATGAACATGCCGGGGTTGGCCATGACGGTGGCGCCGCCGGCGAGTGCCATGGTCGTTTCGCCGTTGCGCAGGGACTGGCAGGCGAGGTGGAGGGCGACCAGCGAGGAGGAGCAGGCGGTGTCGACGGTGACGGCGGGGCCTTCGAAGCCGAAGGTGTAGGAGAGGCGTCCGGAGGCGACGCTCGCGGTGGTGCCGGTCAGGAGGTAGCCCTCGACGGGTTCCCCGTCCTGGTACGTCAGCGACGCGTACTCCTGCGTGACCACTCCGGCGAAGACGCCGGTGGCGCTGCCGCGGAGGGTGTCGGGGCGGATGCCCGCGTTCTCGAAGGCCTCCCAGGCGGTCTCCAGGAGGAGTCGCTGCTGGGGGTCGAGGGCCAGGGCCTCACGCGGGCTGATGCCGAAGAACTCGGCGTCGAAGCGGTCGGCGTCGTAGAGGAACCCGCCCTCACGGGCATAGGACTTCCCCCGCACGTCGGGATCCGGGTCGTAGATGTCGTCGAGGTCCCAGCCACGGTTGGCGGGGAACGCCCCGATGGCGTCCACCCCTTCGGTGACCAGCCGCCACAGGTCCTCCGGCGAACTGGCGTCGCCCGGGAAACGGCACCCCATGCCCACGACGGCGATCGGGTCGTCGTCGGACGCGGTGCCCGTGGTCCCGGTCTCCGCGCCGCGGAGCGGCTCCGCGGCCTCGGCCGTCGAGGGAGCCTGGTCGTCGACCAGTTCGTTCCGGAGGTAGGCGATCAGCGCGGCGGGCGTGGGGTAGTCGAAGAGCATGGTGGACGGCAGGTGCAGGCTCAGTGTCTCGCCGAGGGCGAGGAGCAGTTCTATGCCGGCCAGCGAGTCGAAGCCGAGGTCCTTGAACGGGTGCTCGGGGTCGATCACCGGCGGGGAGCTGTGGCCCAGGACGATGGCGGCGTGCCTGCTGAGCACGTCCAGGAGGAGGTCGTGCTGTTCCTCCTCGTCGAGTGCGGCGAGGCGCCGGCCGAGCGAGGAGTCGTCCTGGCCGGGATCGTTCCGCCGCTCGGCGGCGGGCGGTGCCTGCGCGGGAACGAGGTCCGCCAGCATCGGGGACAGCCGCGCCGGCGTGCGTCCCGCGCGGGCGCCGGCGACATCGACGCCGGCGGGCACGAGTGCCGCCCGCTCCGTACCCAGAGCCGCGTCGAAGAGTGCCAGTGCGCGTGCGGCGGGCATCGGGGTCAGCCCGCCGCGGCTCATGCGGGCGCGGTCCTGTTCGTCGAGGGTGTCGGCCATGCCGGTCTGCCACAGGCCCCAGGCG
>NZ_JBHXTO010000310.1:0-1420 GCF_042677425.1 Streptomyces sp. NPDC127119
GGCAAAAGCTGGGGCGCAGCCCCGCTTTTGAGGGGCGCGGGGAACTGCGCGAACGGCCCCCACCGGACCCGCGGACGAAGGGGCGGGCAGGGGCGCAGCCCCGCCTTTCAGGGGCGCAGGGAACGGCCCGACAACCCCCCGCCACGCAACCCCGCACGCACTCCCCCCGTCTTTGAGAGAGGATCCATGCAGATGGACCGGGGTGGGTGGGGCGGAAGAAGTGGAAGGCACGGCCTTGCGCAGTACGACGACAGCCGAGACAAGCACGTGGACCAGGGACGACAACGTCCCGGTGTCGAGACACGGCGGCACACGGCCCGGCGCCTGGTTCGCAGCCTTCCTCCTCCTCACCGTGAGCATCGTCCTCGGCTGCCGCATAGCCGACACGGACGCCATCACCCCCATCCCCCAACTGCTCGCCTTCCTCCCCTGGCTCCTCGCCCCCACCGCCGTGGCCCTCCTCTTCGCCGCTCTGTCCCACTGGCGCATCGGCCTCGTCTGGGGCGTGGCCGCCCTCGCCGTGATCGCCTGGTACATCGAGCCGTACGGCAAGACGATGGAACCCGGCGGCGTCCCGGTCGCACAGATCCGCGTACTCACCGCGAACGTCGAGTTCGGCCGGGCAACGGACAGCCTGATCGAGGCGGTCTCGAAGCAGCGCCCGGATCTGGTCTTCGTCCAGGAGTGCGAGGACACCTGCGAGAAGAAGCTGAACCAGGCCTTCGGCAAGGGCGCCGAGGACAAGTCCGCGGCCAAGGCCAAGTCCAAAGACGGCGTCTACCCGTACCGGCAGGTCGTCGAGAGCGCCACCTCCGAGGGGTCCGACGGTTCCGTCATCCTCAGCCGTCACCCCCTGACCCCCACGAAGGGCATCCCCGCGACCATGGGCATGCCCGGCGCCACCGCCGACGTGGACGGCCAGGTGATCCACCTCCAGCTGGCCCACCCGATGCCGCCGCTGCCGTCCCACCTGGGGACCTGGCGCAAGGAGCTGGCCGCCCTGCGCGACTACGCCGCCGCGAACATCGGCCGGCCGACCGTCGTCGCGGGCGACTTCAACGCCACCCAGGACCACGCGGCCTTCCGCCGCATCCTGGACACCGGCTTCATGGACGGCGCCCGGCTCACCGGCGACACCCGTACCCCGAGCTGGCCCGCCCTGACGGCTCCGGCCTTCGGTGCCCAGATCGACCACGTCCTGGTGTCCCGGGGCTTCACGGCGACCCGGACCCGGTTCCTGGACCTGGACGACACCGACCACCGGGCCCTGGTCGTGGACCTGACCTTGCGCAAGAGCACGTGACGGGACCCGTACCCGGACGGGATCCGTACCCGGGAAACACGACGTGGGCCGCCCAAAGCGGACGGGGGGCCGGCCACGTACCAGGGGGGGGGGTGGGACCTACCAGGGGGGACCCCC
>NZ_JBHXTO010000311.1:0-1358 GCF_042677425.1 Streptomyces sp. NPDC127119
CGTCTCAGAGGTGAAACGGTCCCCGGTCAGCTGCATACCATCACCCGAGTCCCCCGCGAACCGGATGATCACCCGATCGAGCCGGCGTACGTCCTTCTCACCCGCCGGTTTGCGCTGTTCTCCTACGACGGCTCCGTCGGCCTGCTCAGCTGGACTGCTGACCTGACTGGTCACTGAAGTGAACCTCCTTCGAGGCGGCTGTCCGGGTGAGGCCCTCCCGCAGGCCTCCACCCCGGGCCCAACCCTACGTCGGCAAGGGGTGCCCGCCCCGGGAAGCTCTCATGACGGACGCCGTTTCGAGACTGTCGTACATCCTGTTTTGCCACGATTGCTCCGCCCCCCGGAGTTACCTGTGAAGACGCTCCGTACACATTCTCGGTTCTCACACTCGGACCACGCTGTACCTCTGACGCGGGCCCCGACACGGAACCCTGGCACAGTGTCGGCTTCCCGGGACATCAGGTGGCTCAGAACTTCAGGTAGTTCAGGACCTCGGCCAGTTCAGGACTTCGGCCAGATCGAGACGTCGGACGGTTCAGGACTTCAGGTAGGTGAGGACCGCGAGGACGCGCCGGTGGTCCCCGTCGCTCTGGGACAGGCCCAGCTTCATGAAGATGTTGCTCACGTGCTTCTCGACCGCGCCGTCGCTGACCACGAGCTGCCGGGCGACCGCGGAGTTGGTCCGTCCCTCGGCCATCAGCCCCAGGACCTCCCTCTCGCGCGGGGTGAGCCCCGCGAGGACGTCCTGCTTCCGGCTGCGCCCGAGCAGCTGCGCGACGACCTCGGGGTCGAGAGCGGTGCCGCCGCGGGCCACGCGGACGACCGCGTCCACGAACTCCCGCACTTCGGCTACCCGGTCCTTGAGGAGATAGCCGACACCGGTGGTGGAACCGGCCAGCAGTTCGGTGGCGTACTGCTCCTCCACGTACTGCGACAGCACCAGGACGCCGAGCCCCGGATGCTGCTTGCGCAACTGCACGGCCGCCTTCACGCCCTCGTCCGTGTGGGTCGGCGGCATCCGGACGTCCGCGACGACGACGTCCGGCAGCGCGTCCTGCGCCGCGAACTCCGTGATCGTCTTGATCAGCGCGTCCCCGTCCCCGACGCCGGCGATCACGTCGTGCCCGCGGTCGGTCAGCAACCGGGTCAGGCCCTCCCGCAGCAGCACTGAATCCTCGGCGATGACCACGCGCACTCTGTCCTCCACGATTCTTGGCCCCCCAGCCCGTCCCGCACATACGTCCGCACCCAGCATCCCAGCATCGGGGCTTGTGCGCGGCACGTTTCCCCTCGCGGTGGCCGGCAGCGCCGTTCCCCGCGCCCCATCCAGGGGCGCGGGGAACGGCGCAATCTTTTGA
>NZ_JBHXTO010000312.1:0-1159 GCF_042677425.1 Streptomyces sp. NPDC127119
GACGTGTACGGGTCAAGGGCCTCGTCGATGAGCTTCTCGTTAGCTCTCCAGCCGTACAGATGCGCGGTGTCGATCAGCGTGACGCCCAGCTCGACGGCCCGCCGGACGACCGCGAGAGAGACCTCACGGGCCGGGCCCGGTTCCGTCGGCAGGTGCATGGCCCCGAACCCGAGCCGTCCCACTCTCAGGTCCCCGCCGATACGAATCGAAGTCGATGTCATGCGCTGCCTCCTCCCCCTTCGATCAGGGCGGAACACCCACGGTGCCGCCGGTGACGACATCAGCCGGGGAGGACGGGAGGCGCCTGACGCCGGTCTCGTGGACACCGGTTTGCCGGAACGGCAACAACAGTGGTGTGAGGGGAACGCGATGGGCGACGGTGGGGCCATGGCTGACAACACCCCTCGAACTCCCGCGTCCGACACCTCTTTCTCCTCCCACGGATACGCCGGTGACCCGGCGGTACAGGCTGAGTGGGACAACCGGTACGCCGACCGCCAGCAGTTGTGGAGCGGCCGGCCCAACGGCGCCCTTGTGGCCGAGGTGGCCTCGCTCACGCCCGGACGTGTGCTCGACGTGGGGTGCGGTGAGGGCGCGGACGCCGTCTGGCTGGCAGGCCGCGGCTGGGACGTCACCGCGCTCGAAGTCTCGGGAGTGGCGCTGGAGCGCGCAGCCGGGCACGCACGGGACGCGGGCGTCACCCTTCGCTGGGTCCATGCCGCACTGACCGAAGCGGCGCTCCCGCCGGCCTCGTTCGACCTGGTCTCCGCGCAGTACCCGGCTCTGTTGCGCACCCCCGACGCCGCAGCCGAGCGAGCCCTGCTCGCGGCCGTCGCCCCCGGCGGCGTGCTCCTGCTCGTGCACCACGCGGGGATGGACGACCCGCAGGCGGACCACGGCGAGTTCGACCCGGCCGACTACGTCTGGCCCTCCATGGTGGCCGCCCTGTTCGACGACGACTGGAAGGTGGAGGTGGACGAGCAGCGGCCACGGACGGCTCCTGACGGCGGTGCCGGCGCGCACCACACCGACGACGTGGTGCTACGGGCGCGTCGGCTGCGCTGAAGGCCGCTCTCCGGCCGGCGGACACGTCGGGGCAGGCTGCTCGGGGCAGGTTGGTGGAAGCGCTGTCGGCCCGGTACCCCGCGCGGGGTACCGG